>NZ_JBVIIT010000005.1:0-199795 GCF_055569615.1 Streptomyces sp. NPDC031379
CGTAGACGGCCACGCTCGCGATACCCGCGTCCCGACAGGCCCGGGCCACGCGGACAGCGATTTCGCCACGGTTGGCGATGAGCACCTTGCGCACGGTGACTCCTTGATTCTGTTTCAAGTGGGGAGAGGGCACGGGGATTGACGATCAGTCGATGCCGCGCACGATGTGGTCCTCGAACTCCTGCTCGTCGTCGCCGGCGAGCAGGAGCGGGGGAGCGGCCACCACCGCCGGCTGCGGGGCGTCGACGCGGGGACGGCCTTCGTGTTCAACAACAGGGTTCATCGCTCCTCCGTGCTCCTCCGGTTCGTCCGTGTGAAGAATGTCTCCGAAGCGGCCACTCATGGCGTCACGCCGCTCGCTCCCCGGGCGCGTCGACACTCGGTCGCCGTACTGCCGGCACGCCGCGCCGGTCGACGTACGGCTGTGAAAAGCACCCACCGGGACGGGTGGCTGGTATTCACCGGACCTGTGTAACGGCCGGTGTAGCGCCGGGGTGTTGGGCGGGGGAGCCAATAGTTCGGGCCGCCGGCCACGTGCGACCGCATCGCCGAGTGAGCCGGGTTGCGGGGCCGCTGAATTCACGGTGACAGATACACCTACTCCATGATGTTGCTCATTCTCTTCGCTCGGTCCAGGGTCCGTCAAGGGTGCCAGGACGTGTCCTGATTGCGCTCTTGAAATAACCAGCTGAGCCGAAACGTGACCACCGGAGGCACGGATTCCGCTCGAGAAAGCCCTCATTTTGGCGTCACATCAGGGGGCGATTCGGACATCCTCGGCGGGAAGGCAAGTCCTCGTTTCGGCCAAATCGTCATTTCAGCATTGAAATGACAGCGCTACGTCCTAAGACTGGTGATGCGTTCACAGGAGTCGGTGAGTTACTGATCGGCGTGGATGTCGAACCGCCGGATTGCGATACCGAAGGGGGAGCGGTGTATCCATGTCTGTGCCGTTCGTTTTCCAAGAGGTCCCTGTAATTTCGAAGTATCCACTTCGTGCAGCCACATTTGATTTAGGCAACAATTTCTGTTGCAGTTCAGGGTGGGAAAACGAGAGGTGAATATGCGCGTGCTCTTTGTGACAGGTGACGGCGACCCTTTACTCAGTATAGGAACACTGAAGCGCTATGGGCACAAAATCCTCATGGCGCGTTCGGCGCAGCAGGCGCTGGCCATGCACACCCAGGCGGATTTCGTCTTCCTCGACCTCGGCATGACCGATGCGGACGGGCTCGAGGTCTGCCGGGCGATCCGGAAGGTCAGCGACACGCCCATGATCGCGGTGACCGAGCAGGGCGACGAACTCGAACGGGTCCTCGGTCTGAAGGCGGGAGCGGACGACTGCGTCGACCGCGGCTGCGGCATCCACGAGCTGGTGGCGCGGATCGAGGCCGTCACGCGGCGCAGCGGCGTGCGGCACAGGCCCTCCGGCATCATCGCCTACGGGCCGCTGCGCATCGACCAGTCGTCCCGCGCGGCCTGGCTCGCCGGCAAACCGATCAAGCTGACCCGCAAGGAGTTCGACCTGCTGCTCACGCTCGCCTCCCGGCCCGGCGTCGTCCTCACCCGTAAGGAGCTGATGTCGCATGTCTGGAACGACAGCTGGACCCGGGGCCGGACGATCGACACGCATGTCAACAGCCTGCGGACCAAACTGGGTTCGAACGACTGGATCGTGACCGTCCGGGGGGTGGGATTCCGGTTCGGTGAGTGTGTCGCCGAGCCGCCCACCGGTCCGGAACCTTCGGACAGCGCCCTGCAGATGGGGCACCACCGGACCGGTACGCACGTCGTGCCGCCGGCCCGCGTGGGCTGATCCGCAGCTTCTACGGTGCGGCGCGACGGCCGCGTTCGGACAGGGAACGCTGGGCGTCGCCCGCGTGGTAGAAGGTCCGGCCCGCCCGGTTCCGGCGGCGCCAGCCCTTCTCGCTCGCCAGTCGGTACACGGTGCCGCGGGGCGCCTGCCACAGCTGCGCTATGTCCGTCGCGGACAGCCACAAGGAGGTGGCGGCCGCGGCGGCACTCGGCGTGTCGTCGTCCGCGTGCTCCGGGGCCGGCGGCTGACCGGCGTCCTTCGGGAGCCACTCGTGAAGTGCCCAGCGATGACCGGGGGCTGCGGTGCAGACCACCTCCGGAGCCGTCCCCGAGTCCCGCGCGGTCCGGGCCACCAGGGTGCCGCCGCACCCGGCCACCGGGCACCCGCCGACCGGCATCCTCCGCTCGGGCGGCGTGTCCACCACACGGGCCGCCGTGCGCATCAGTCCCGCCACCTCCTCGGCGAGGTCGACGACGGCCTGATGGCCGGAAAGCCAGTCCAGGTGACGCAACAGGAAGCCCGCGAGGGCGGGAACCTCGCGCCGCGGTGTGACGGTGCCGCGCTGCTCGGCCACCAGACCGCTCCACGAGGCGAGCACGCGAGTGATCGCCGTGCGTGCCTCCACGGCCGCCGTGTTGAGCGGCATGCCGGGCATCGTCCGGCTGGACGTGCGCTCCTCCCAGCGCCGGGTGCGGGAGCCGTCGAGGACGCGTCCGCACTCCTCGTAGACGCCGGGAAGTGCCACCAGCGAACGGGCCAGCCGGCCCGTGCAGTCGGCGCACAGCCGTGTTCTCGGTGTTCCGCCGCCGGTCCCGGCCGACGTCCGCCGCCGGGTTTTCACGCAGCGGAGATTCGGGCAGTGCACCCGTCCTTCCATTTCGCGCCCGGTGTTCGGCTGCCGCATTTGTGACTCCTTTTCGACGGGGTTTCCGTCCCGTCGACCATGCTGCCCGTCGAATCGCCGTCGAATGCGCTGCCTGCGGGGACCTGACGAGGAGCGGTACAAGGCTTTCCGTGGGCAGCACCGGCTTGTCGGCATGTGCGGGAGAACTGGATGAGGCCTTGACGCACAGCGGTGGCGCAGTTCACGGAAATTTGACAGTCGCGGGCGCGGCACCCGGCTGTGCGGAAGCGAACGGAGGCGGCCCGGCCGGCGGGGCTTCAGTCGCCGGGAGTCAGCCGGTGTTCGAGCACGCGATCGAGGAGGGCCGTCAGCTGCCCCCGCTCGCCGGGCTCCAGCGGGGCCAGGAGGCTGTCCTGGGCCTCGGTCAGGGCGTGCTCGATGCGCTTCAGCTGCCGTACGCCGGCCGGGGTGATGGTGATGGTGTTGCGTCTGCGGTCCGTGGCGTCCACGTCGCGCACCACGAAGCCGCCGCCCACGAGTTCGTTGACCGCCTCCACGATGTAGCTGCGGTCGATCCCGCAGCGTCGGCCGAGTTCCGCCTGGCTCAGCGGGCCGAACTCGTCGAGCGACGCCAGGAGCGCGAAGTGGTAGCGACGGGCGTCGACGGAGGCCAGCGCCTGCGAGACCAGGCGGGCCGTGTGGAGGGCGATCTGGGTCACGAGCCAGCTGGGCATGGCCCGCAGCCGGGCCGGAGCGTGGGAGATCGCCTTCATGGTCACCGCACCACCGTACCAGCGGGCTCGGGAAATCTGTTGGTCAGGCCCACGAATATGTTACGTTGGTCAGGTCAACGATTCGGGAGCGTCGCCGGCTCCGTCCGCGTCGACCGTCCCGCCCCCCACCCCGTCTCTTGGTAAGTGAGTTCATGATCCTCGTCACCGGAGCCACCGGAAATGTCGGTCGTCAAGTCGTGCTGCAGTTGCTGGAGGCGGGCCAGCCGGTCCGGGCCCTCACGCGCAACCCGGACCAGGCCAGACTTCCCGCAGAGGTGGAGGTGGTCGCCGGCGACATCGCGGACCCGAAGAGCCTGCCGCCCGCACTGAAGGGCGTGGACCGGGCTTTCCTGTTCCCCGTCTTCGGGCAGCTGGCCGGGTTCCTGGAGGTTGCCAAGGAGTCCGGTGTGGACCACATCGCCATGCTGTCCTCCTCGGCCGTCGAGTTCGACGAGCCGGGCTTCATCGGGCAGGTGCACCAGGAGTGCGAGGACGCGGTGACGGGGTCCGGCATCCCGCGCAGCTTCGTCCGGGCCGGCCTCTTCATGCTCAACGACCGGGGCTGGGCACCGCAGATCCGGGAGGCGGGCGTGGTGCGCACGGCGTACGGCACGGCGGCGGCGGCCCCCGTCGACGAGCGGGACATCGCCGCGGTCGCGACCGCCTCGCTGCTGGCGCCGGAGGACGGCAGCGTCCACAGCCTCACCGGCCCCGAGTCCCTGACCCAGATCGACCGCGTCCGGATCATCGGAGAGGTGCTCGGCAAGCCGGTGGCGTTCGAGGAGCTGTCCCGTGAGGCGGCCCTGAGCCACCTCGTCCGGCACATGCCGCAGGACGGCGCCGAGTTCCTGCTGAACCAGCTCGCCTCCTGGCAGGGCGTCACCGCCGAGGTGCTGCCCACGGTCGAGGACGTGACCGGCCGCCCCGCGCACACGTACGCGCAGTGGGTCGAGCACCACGTCGCCGACTTCGCCTGACACATCCCCGTACGGTCCGTCCTCCGTCGGGCCGTACGGGGAAACAGGATGCGGGAAATCGCGGTGTGCGTGACGGCGGATTCATTGCCCGTCACGCACAGCGCCTTTTTCCATGCCGGGAAAAAAGCCGTGAGCCTGTCGGTGTCATCTGGTGATCGATCCGCGGCGCGCATCCCCGGGAACACCGCGGGAATTCCGCGGTCGCCTCAGCCGACGGCCCGGTGCAGGAGGCATTCCTCCAGGAAGGCGAGCATCCTCAGGTGGTAGGACCGGGCGGCCCAGCCGAGGCTGATGTTGTGGCCGGCGTCCGGCTGCCGGTCGACGGTGACGGGCGCGTGGAGCAGCAGGCCGCCCAGCTCGGCCAGCGCCGGCGGATCGTGCCGCCACCGCTGCTCGTGCTCGGCGAAGGTGAACCGGACGGGAATCCGCACCTCGGGGGCCAGCCGCTCCAGAGTCCCGGGCCAGGCGGGCAGTTCGGCCGCCTCACGCGGAGGCATCGCGCTGCTCAGGGACTGCGCCAGCGTGAAGGTGCGCGGGGGATAGAGCCCCAGCGGACCCCAGTTGTTGGCACGCAGCCGGCGCCGCCACTGCGCGGCCCCGGCTGCGTCCGGCTCCTCGGTGAACCGATGGCCGCAGCCCGACACCGCCAGCCCCGCCAGCGGCAGTTCGTGGTGCCGGGCCGCGAGGGTCAGGGCCACCTTGCCGCCGTAGGAGTGCGCGAGGACGAACGGGCGCGCCCCGCCGGGCCGGGAGTCGAGGAAACCGGCCAGCGCCCGGCTCAGCACGGCCGCCTGCTCCACCAGCGGCAGCCCCTCGGGCAGCTGCGCGGCCGAGAGGCCGTAGCCCGGCCGGTCCACGGCGAGGACGGTCAGGCCGAGTTCCGCTCCGAGGGTGAGCAGCGACAGGCCGGGTGCGGCCGTCTGGTGGAAGTAGCCGGCGCGCATGCCGCCGCCGTGCACGGCGATGACGACGGCGCGCGGCACCGCCCGGCGGGGCTCGGCCAGCAGACCGGACAGCCGGAGCCCTCCGGACTCCAGGACGATCTCCCGCACCGTGATGGGGAACCGGTGCGCGGCGGCGGCATGCGCCGTCTGGCCGCGGACACCGACGGACGGCGACGACATGGTCAGAACCCTCCTCGGGTGAAGGTGGGGATGGACATCCGTGGTGGCCCGTGCGCCCTCACGCCGGCCGGCCCGCGGCGGACACGACGGGAGGGCGGGCCCCGTGCGGGTAGGGATGGTGGACGCGGCCCTCCCGCAACACGCGGGCCCACCAGACCAGCTGGGCGACGAGCTGCTCGGCTGCCGCGGTGCTGCCGGCCGGGTCGGTGGGCTGCCCGTCGCTGTCGAAGAGCCGGCCCACGCCGTGGAAGCTGACCGTGTCCCGCACCGGCACCGCGTGCAACTCACCGAACACCTGGCGCAGTTGCTCGACCGCCCGCAGTCCGCCGGAGCGGCCGCCGTAGGAGACGAAGCCCACCGGCTTGGCCTGCCACTCACTGTCGTGCCAGTCGATCGCGGTCTTCAGCGTGGCCGGGAACGAACGGTTGTACTCGGGCGTGACCACGACGAACATGTCCGCGCGGTCCAGCCGCGGGGTCAGACCCGCGAGGACCTCGCGGACCTCCGGCGGCGGCACCGGGACCGGCTCGGCGGGCAGGGGGTGCTCGGCGAGGTCGACGACGTCCGTCTCCACACCGTCACACCGGCGCGCCGTCTCGGCGAACCAGCGGGCGACGGCGGTGCCGCTCCTTCCCGGCCTGCCGCTGCCGACCAGGACGGCCAGCCGCACGGGGTCGTACCACATCATCAGCCTTTCCACGGCGGGGCGTACCGGCGGGGACGATCAGGTGAAGTCGGCCACGTGGTCGGCCGCCCACTCGGCGAAGCTGCGGGCGGGCCGGCCGAGGAACGGCTCGATCGGCGAGATCTCGTGCGGCCGGTCGACCAGAGCCGCGAACATGCGCAGCCGGGCCTCGACGGCGGCCGGCGGGATGCCCGCCTCGGCCATCTCCTTGCGGGTCTCGTCGTGGCTGATCTCCTCGAACCGCACCGGCTTGCCGATCGCCTCACCGATGAGCCGGGCCCGGTCCGCGTAGGTGATCGACTCCGGGCCGCTGAACATCGGCTTGGCGCCGAGCAGTTCGTCGGTGAGCAGGGCGCGGGCCGCCAGTTCGGCGATGTCCCGCTCGTGCACCGGCGCCGAGTGGGCCCGGCCGAACGGGCCGCGGGCCACCTGGGTGGTGCGGATCTGATGGCTCCACTCCAGCGCGGTCACCGCCAGGCCGCCGGCCGGCTGCAGGGCGGTCCACTCCAGGCCGGACGCCTCGATCTGCCGTTCCAGATCGCGATGGCGCACCGCGATGGAGTTCTTCGGGTCGTTGTCGCGCGCCGAGTAGGAGGACAGGGCGACGATGCGTCGCACGCCGTGCTCCTGAGCCTGGCGGATCACCTCGGCGGGGCCGTCGGGGAACGCGGCGAGTACGAAGAAGACCGCGTCGACGCCCTTCATGGGCAGCTCGTCGGTGCGCGCCACTTCCACCCCCTCGGGCAGCCGGGCCCGCTCCGGGTTCCGGGTCAGGGCGCGCACGCTCACCCCGCCCTTGACCAGGAGGTCGACCAGGGGGCGTCCGACGTGTCCGGTGGCGCCGGTGACCAGTATCAAGGTGTTCTCCCGTTCGAGTTCGTCGGTCTCTGAGGTCGGTGTCTTGGGTCGGTGTCGTCGCGGGCGTCGCCGCGGCGTGGCCGGTGGCGTCAGCCGGCCAGGCCGCGCGTGTAGTCCAGTCCGGCGGGCTCGAACTGCACGACGGCGTGGCTCGCCACCGAGTGGACGTCGCGCCAGAACCGCTGCAGCGGGTGCCGGGCGTCCTGCGCGCGGGTGCCCCCGGCGCGCAGCAGCAGGTCCACCGCCTCCACGAGGAGTTCCAGGGCGTGCGCCGCGTCACGGCGGCTGCGGCGGACGAGCACGGGGTTGAGCCGTCCGGTGTCGGCGACCTCGGCGACCCGGATCAGCAGCAGCTGGGCCGCGTCGATCAGGCCGGCGGCGCGCGCGTACCCGATCTGGTAGGCCTGTCCGGACGCCTCGCGCGGACCGGTCGCGGGGACGGTGGTGGCCGGGGCGGCGGCACGCAGCGCGCCCAGCGCGGCGCCGAGCGCCGGGGCCACGAAGGTCAGGCCGTTGACCGCCATGGTGGGCGGCGGCGGAGTGGCCACGCCGACCACGCGGCCCTTCATGGCGTCCTCCCGCAGGCAGGTGCGGTGCTCCGGAACCAGCACGTCGTCCAGGACGACCGTGTGGCTGCCGGTGCCCCGCATGCCGAGCGAGTCCCAGGTGTCGCGGTAGGTGAAGTCCGCACGGGGCACGAGGAAGAACCGCAGCGGCTCGCCGCCCTTTCCGGGCGGACCGGCGGGGGCGGGACCGGCGAGCAGCGCCCAGTCGGCGAACTCGACGCCGCTGACGAACGTCCACTCGCCGGACAGCCGCCAGCCGTCCTCGGTCCGGGAGGCCTTGCCGAGCGGCTTGTTGACCACGCACACCCGGGCGTCGGGGCCGTCCCCCCAGACCTCGGCCTGCGCCTTCTCGGGCAGGCAGGCGACGTACCGGGCGGCGAACGCGAACAGCGAGGCCAGCCAGGCGGTGGAGGCGCATTCGGCGCCCAGCGTCGCGACCGAGCGCACGAGTTCGGCGTAGCCGCGGGGGTCGCCGCCCCGCTCGCTCGGTACCAACCAGCGGGCGAACCCGGCGGTGGTCAGGGCCTCGATCACCTCCGGGGCCACGCGCCGTCCGGTGTCGGCCGAGCCGGCCTGCGCCGCGGCCAGCACCGCCGCGTCACGCACCGGCGCCGGCGGCCAGGCGGCCGGCTCCGTGGGAGCGGGTTCGGGCTGCTCGGCCAGCAGGTCGCGTCCCTCCGGGCTGTCCAGCGACGCGACGGTGTCGAAGGAGGTGAGGTGGACGACGGCACCGTCCGCGGAGTGCACCGTGGCGGGGCCGGAGCCGGTGTAGGAGCCGCCCTCGCGCAGGGCGTCGACGCTGACGCGGACGTATCCGGCCATGCCGGTGACGGCCGGGTCGAGGGTCTCGATGAACGAGTAGGCGAAGCCCCGGTCGGTCGGCCGCCAGGTACCCCGGCCGCGGCTGATCGGGGTGACCAGTGTGACGGTCCCGTCGGGCAGGAAGGAGATCGTGAACGGGTCGGTCTGCCCGTCGTGGTCGGCCGTGCCGGTCCACACTCCGACCGGGGTCGAGGGGGAGCCGAGGGCGGAGCCGGCGGGGTCGTGGATGCCTGTGGTCATGTGACACCTTCCCTGGAAAAAGTACAAGCGGTCATTTATGATCGGGCGTACATTTTTTTGCTCCCGTGTGGTCCCGGGGGATCCCCCCGCTGGGGCTGGGAGCGGCCCCCACCGGAGGAGTTGGAGGAGCCATGTCCGTGGACGACCGACCCGCGGCCGCCGAGGCGGCGACCGGGCAGCCGAGCGGCCGGGGCTTAGTCCTGGCCGTCCTCGCCACGGCCCAAGTCATGATCATTCTGGACGGCACGATCATGAACATCGCGCTGCCCAGCGTTCAGCGCGATCTCGGGGTCAGCAGTGGTGCACTGGCCTGGATCGTCACCGCATACGCACTGTCCTTCGGCGGCCTGCTGCTGATCGGCGGACGCGCCGGTGACATCTACGGCCGCCTGCGGCTGTTCCGCCTGGGCATCGCCGTCTTCACCCTGGCGTCCCTGGCGGGCGGCCTCGCACCGAACGAGGGCGTGCTCATCGCCGCCCGCGCAGCCCAGGGCCTGGGCGGCGCCCTGGTCTCCCCGGCCGTCGTCGCGCTCATCGCGGCGAACTTCCCCGAAGGCCCCGCGCGCAACCGGGCCATGGGCGTGTACGGCTCGATGAACGGCGTCGGATCCACGCTGGGCCTGCTGCTCGGCGGCGTGCTCACCGCCTACCTGGACTGGCGCTGGGTCCTGCTGGTCAACGTCCCCGTCGGTGTTGCCGTCGTCTGGGGCACCGGGCTGCTGCGCGACCCGGGCCGGCACGCCGGCCGACTCGACGGACCCGGCGCGCTCGCCGGCACGATCGGCCTCACCTCGCTGGTGTACGGACTCACCCGGGGTGGCGACGACGGCTGGGCGGACCCGGTGACCGTCGCCTCGCTCGGCGGCGCCGCCGTCCTGCTCGTCCTGTTCCTCGTGGTCCAGGCGCGCAGCGACCACCCGATGATGCCGCTCCGGCTGCTGCGCGACCGCAATCGCGGCGGCGGCTACGCCACGATGCTGCTCATCGGTGCGGGCATGTTCGCGATGTACTACTTCCTCACCCTGTACATGCAGCAGATCCTCGGCTTCTCGGCGATGCGCACCGGACTGGCCTATCTGCCGCTGAGCCTCGGCATGTTCGTCTCCGGCGGCTTCCTCGCCCCGCGGCTGGTGGGCCGGCTGCCCACCCGCGCCGTGACCGGACCGGGGCTGGCACTGAGTACGCTGGGTGTCCTGTGGTTCAGCACCCTGACGCCGCACTCGGCGTACCTCACCCACCTCGCCCCGGCGATGCTGCTCACCTCGGTCGGACTCGGGCTGTGCTTCGTGCCGCTGACGATCCGTATCCTCAGCGGTGTCGCCCCGCAGGAGACCGGCATCGGCGCCGGCATCCTCACCACCGCGAGCCAGATCGGCGGCGCCCTCGGGCTGGCCTTCCTGCCGGGCATCGCGGCGACCACGGCCGAGGACCGGACGGCGGACGCGCCGGACGCCCTGCTGCGGGCGCTCGCCCGGCACGACCAGGACCTGCTGGACCGGGCGGCCGACGCCCTCACCCACGGCTACGGCACGGCGTTCCGCATCGTCGCCGCCCTGTACGCCGTGGGCCTGGTGACCGTGGTGGCCCTGGTCACGGCCGGAAGGCCGCGGGCCATCCGGCCGGAACACTCCGAGCGGCAGCGAGCGCGGGCGTAGCCGGACACGGCAGCATGACTGAGCAACCATGACACGACAAGGAGGCAGCGCAGTGATCCCCAGCGTCGACGAAACGCCGCAGCACCATCCGGCGGCGAGCACCCCGGTGGTCGTGCCGCGGCCTGACGGCAAGGGTGAACGGACTCGTCGCCGCATCCTCCTCGCGGCACGCCGAGTCTTCGGCGAGTACGGCTACGAGCGGGCGACCATCCGTCTGATCGCGGAGGCCGCCGACGCCCACAAGTCCTCCGTGATGCAGTACTTCGGCACCAAGGACCAACTGTTCAGGGAGGCTGTCCACTTCGAGATCCCGATCGACGAACTGACCACGCCCGACCCGGTGAGCAGCGCCGAGAACTACCTGCGCACGATGCTCGGCCGGTGGGCCGCGAGCCCGGACAGCCCGATGGCGGTCCTGGTCCGCACGAGCATGACCAGCGAGGTCGCGGCGGAAGAGCTGCGCCGCCTGGTCACCGACCAGTCGACCGAGGCCATCGCCCAGCACATCGGCCTGCCCGACGCGCGGGTCCGGGCGGGCCTGTTCTCGGTGATCATGTTCGGCATCGCCAGCGGACGCTACCTGCTGCGCATCCCGGACGTCAGCGAACCGGACCTGGAGGACATCATCCGGGTGGCCGCCCCGGTGATCCGCTCCCTGATCGCCGGCGACGACGGGCCGGCGGGCGAGTGCGGGACGGAACAGCAGGGCCGGCCGGAGCACGACTGAGGTACGGCCGGGCCGGAGCCCCGGGTACGGCCGCGGGCCGTGGCCCGGGGGCCGGGCCCGCACACGGCCCCCGGCGTCCCACGGTGGGGACGTGCCGACAGCCCGTCACCCCCGCGCCGCGACCGGGCCGCTGGTCACACCGAGTTCCGCCAGCCGGTCCAGCGCCGCCTGCCAGGTGCCCCAGCAGTCCTGGCGCTCGCCCGGAAGCATCGAGATCACCTCGCTGCGGCCGGAGCGCACGGACGGGTGCCGGCGGGCCGGGGCGGACAGCGAGATGCCCGGTCCCGTCTCGACCAGCGTGTAGTCGCCGGAGTCCAGCAACTTGGACAGCGCCTCCCAGTACAGCACCGGCTCGGCCATCTGACCGGCCCAGAACGCCGGGTCCACGGCCTCGCGTCCGGTGACGGCCCGGCCGGTGCGCGCCGAACGGATCGGCACCCGCGGCGGATGCAGCGGCTCGGCGGCCACCGCCTCCTCGAAGGCGAGCGCCGCGTCCCGCAGCACCGGCGAGTGCCACGGCTCGGTCGCCCGCACCCGCCGGGCCACCAGCCCGGCGGTGCGCAGCGTCTCCTCGGTCCGCACCAGCGACGACTCGGGCCCGGCCAGGATCGTCTGCGCGGGCGCGTTGACCGCGCCGACGGCGACACCCCGGTGCGCACCCTCCGCGTCGAGCCAGGGCCGTATCCGCTCCGGCGCGGCGGCGACCGCGAGCATGCCGCCGGCGGGCGCGGCCGACAGCGACCGCGAGCGGGCCAGCAGGATGCGGGCCGCGCTCGGCAGGTCGAAGACACCGGCCAGAGCCGCCGCGGCCAGTTCGCCGATGCTGTGCCCGAGGAGCACCGCCGGGCGCACACCGTAGTCCTGGAGGACCCGGCCGACGCCGTAGCCGATGGCGAACAACAGCGGCTGGGCCCGCCGCCCGTCGTCCACCGGCAGTGCCGGCGCGTCACCGAGCCAGTCCTCGCGGATCCGTGCTCCCTGCGGGCCCATCAGGTCCAGCACCTCGTCCACGGCGACGCGGAACCGGGGCTCTCGTTGGTACAGCGGTACCGCCATGCGCGGGTACTGCGCACCCTGACCGGGGAGCAGCAGCGCGACGGGGCGTTCGGCCATGGGGGTCTCCGTCACAGATCTGGGAACAAAAGGGAAGGACGTGGGTGGGAAGGGGCCGCGGAGGAGGGCCGGGCGGCCTTCAGTGCCGCCAGCTGCGCGGCGAACCGAACGCGGTGCGCCGTTCGGGCCGCTGCCAGCGGACGACGGGCGGGTCCGCCTGCTCCTGCGGCCCGTCCGCGCCGGCCAGCGCCAGCAGCACCACGAGGACCGCGGCGATCTCCTCCTCGGCGGCGTTCCCGCGCTCGACGCGCAACACGTCCCCGACGGCCGTCGACATCGTGAACTCCTCTCGTTCGCGGGCCGGTACGGCCCACGGGGCTGGTGGGACGCGTGTGCGGGCGGTGCTCACTGCGGCGGATTGCCGTGCTTGCGGTGCGGCAGTTCCGCATGCTTGGTACGCAGCATGTGCAGCGAGCCGATCAGGATCCGGCGGGTCTCGGACGGGTCGATCACCTCGTCGATCAGCCCGCGCTCGGCGGCGTAGTACGGGTGCATCAGCTCGGCCCGGTACTCCTTGACCCGGCGGGCGCGCACCGCCTCCGGGTCGTCCGCCTCGGCGATCTGGCGCCGGAAGATGACGTTGGCCGCGCCCTCCGCGCCCATCACGGCGATCTCGTTCGTCGGCCAGGCGTAGGTCAGGTCGGCGCCGATGGACTGCGAGTCCATGACGATGTAGGCGCCCCCGTATGCCTTGCGCAGCACCAGGGAGATACGGGGCGTGGTCGCGTTGCAGTACGCGTACAGGAGCTTGGCGCCGTGCCGGATGATGCCGCCGTGCTCCTGGTCGACGCCGGGCAGGAAGCCCGGGACGTCCAGCAGCGTGACGATCGGGATGTTGAAGGCGTCGCACAGCTGCACGAACCGCGCGGCCTTCTCGGACGCGTGGATGTCGAGCACGCCCGCCAGTACCTGCGGCTGGTTCGCGACGATGCCCACGACCTGGCCGTCGAGCCGGGCCAGCGCGCAGATGATGTTGCGTGCCCAGCGGTCGTGGACCTCGAGCAGTTCCCCGTCGTCGACGATCTCCTCGATCACCGCCCGCATGTCGTACGGCCGGTTGCCGTCCTCCGGCACGAGTTCGAGCAGCGCGTCGGTGACCCGCTCGCGTGAGTCCGACGGCACGGTCACCGGGGGCAGTTCGCGGTTGTTGGACGGCAGCAGGGACAGCAGATAGCGGACCTCGGCCAGGCAGGTCTCCTCGTCGTCGTGGACGAAGTGGGCCACCCCGGAGTTCCCGGCGTGCACATCGGCGCCGCCCAGCCCGTCGTGCGTGATGTCCTCGCCCGTGACGGCCTTGACCACGTCCGGGCCGGTGATGAACATCTGCGACGTGCCCCGCACCATGAACACGAAGTCCGTCAGCGCGGGGGAGTAGGCCGCGCCGCCGGCGCACGGGCCGAGCATCACGGAGATCTGCGGGATGACACCGCTCGCCCGGGTGTTGCGCTGGAAGATGCCGCCGTACCCGGCGAGCGCCGAGACGCCCTCCTGGATCCGGGCGCCGGCGCCGTCGTTCAGCGAGACCAGGGGCGCTCCGGCCGCGATGGCCATGTCCATGATCTTGTGGATCTTGGTGGCGTGGGCCTCGCCCAGCGCACCGCCGAAGATCCGGAAGTCATGGGCGTAGACGAACACCGTGCGGCCGTCCACCGTGCCCCAGCCGGTGATCACACCGTCGGTGTACGGCTTCTTCGTCTCCAGGCCGAACCCGGTCGCCCGGTGCCGGCGCAGCGACTCGACCTCGTGGAACGAGCCCTTGTCCAGCAGCAGATCGATCCGCTCACGGGCGGTCAGCTTGCCCTTGGCCCGCTGCGCCTCGGTGGCCCGCTCGCTCGGCCCGCGCAGCACCTGTTCTCGTAACGCGTGCAGTTCCGCCACCCGGGAGAACATTCAGACCACTCCTTCGGCCGCCGTCGACCGCACCAGGGCGTTCACGGTCGTCTTCATCTGCTGCGCGTCGGTGGTGCGCAGTGTCTCCACACCCGGCACGATCCGCGTGCACAGGCCGCTGAGCGCCTTGCCCTGGCCCACCTCGACGAACCGGTCCACGCCGGCGTCCGACATGTGCCGCACCGCGTCCGTCCACAGCACCTGCCCGGTGAGCTGGGCCTGCAGGAACTCCTTCGCCTGAGCCCCGCTGGTGACCAGGGCGCCCCCCGTGCCCGAGTACAGCGGCACCGCCGGGTCCAGGAACTCCACCTCGTCCAGCGCGGCGGCGAACTCCGGGGCCACCCGGCCCATCAGGCTGCAGTGCGCCGGGCCGCCGATGCGCAGGACGACGACCCGGTTGGCGCCCGCCGAATCCACCAGCTGCACGAGCCGGTCCACGCCCTCCACCTGGCCGGAGACGACCACCTGGGTGGGGTCGTTGTGGTTCGCGATCTCCACCACGCAGCCCGTCTCCTCGGCCGCCTGCGTGCACAGCTCCGCCACCTGAGGCAGCGTCAGCCCCAGCACGGCCGCCATCCGGCCCGGCACGGATTCCGTCACCGAGGCCATCAGCTCGCCACGCACCTGCACCACGCGCAGCGCGTCCTTCCAGTCCAGCACGCCCGCACAGACCAGCGCGGCGAACTCGCCCAGGCTGTGCCCGGCCACCGCGTCCGGCGCGGCCCCGTGGGACCGCAGCACATCGAGCGCGGCCACACTGGTCACCAGCATGGCCGGCTGGGTGACCCGCATGTCGGCCAGCGCCTCGGCCGGGCCCTCGAAGCACAGCGTGGAGATCGGCATGCCGAGCAGTTCGTCGGCGGGCGCGTAGTAGGTGTCGATCAGATACGGCCACTGCTTGGCGAGGTCGAGTCCCATGCCGACCCGCTGCGAGCCCTGACCGGGGAATACGAAAGCGGTCCTGCCCATGCTGGGCCCCTCCTGGTGAACGTGTCGGTTGAGCGTGGGCCGGCCGGGGTCACAGGAGCGTGCCGCCGGTGGCGTCGATGAAGGCGCCCGTGATCCAGCGCGAGGAGTCGGAGGCGAGGAAGGCGACCACGTCGGCGATGTCCGACGGCTCGCCCACCCGGTTGAAGGCGGACAACTGGGCCATGAACTGCACGGCCTGCGGGTTGTCGAAGATCTCACCGCCGTTGTTCGTCACCCCGGGGGCCACGCTGTTGACGGTGATGCCGCGCCCGGCGAGGTGCTTGGCGTAGTGCCGGGCCAGGGTCTCGACGGCGCCCTTGGTCATCGCGTACGCGATCTCCTCGGGGTTGGCGAACCGGGTGAGTCCCGAGGTGATGTTGATGATCCGGCCGCCGTCGCGCAGGGTGCGCAGCGCCCGCTGGATGATGAAGAACGGCGCCCTGGCGTTGATCGCCACGAGCCGGTCGAACAGCTCCGGTGTGGTGTCCTCAGGGGAGACGCCGCCCATGATCCCGGCGTTGTTGACGACGATGTCCAGCTCGACGCCGCCGGTGTGCTCCTTGAGCCCTTCCTCGATCCCGTCGAAGAGGGCGTCGACGTCACCGGCAGCGCCGAGGGTCGCGCGGACCGCGAAGGCACGGCCGCCGGCGGCCCGGATGCCGGTCACGGTGTCCTCCGCGGCCTCCTTGTTCCGGGCGTAGTGCACCACGACCAGCGCGCCCTCGGCGGCCAGCCGCTCGGCCACGGCCCGGCCGATACCACGGCTGGAACCGGTCACCAGGGCCGTCTTGTTCTCCAGCGTTCCCATCTTCTGCCTCCTGGGGAGTGGGGCGGGTGCCGATGTGCCGGCCGGGCGAGCGGTCTGCGCACCGCCCGTTGCTGCCGTACGTCCTCCCGCGCGGGCCACGGTGCCCAGTTCGCGGGGCGCGCCGAACCAGCGGCGCAGCGCGTCGAGGGCGGCCGCGGTGCCCTCCGGGTGAGCCCAGACGATGTGTCCGTCGGGACGCACCAGGACGGCGCCGAGCCGCGCCGGTTCGCTGTCCGGGGCCGCGGTGGCCACGACGACCCGGACCCGGTCGGCCCACAGCGCGGCCTGTGCACGCAGGTGCGCGTGGCCCGGCGCGTCGGGGTCGGTGTCGATCAGCAGACCGGTGCCCGAGCGCAGCAGTTCGGCCGTGGAGACGGCCGCGCCGAGGCCGGTGACCAGTTCCGCCGGTGCCAGCCGGGCACCGGACCAGGGTTCGCCCAAGGCCCCGGCGGTGCGCAGGTCCACGCCGCTGATCCGGCCCGCCAGCTGCCGCACGGCGCTGTCGTGGCGCAGGACCTCGGCGAGGACGGCGCGCAGGTCGGTCACCTCGCCGCCGCCGAGCAGGACCGCCGACTGCGCCGCGATGTTGTCGAGCACCTGCCGCCCGATGGCGTGCCGTTCCTCGTGGTAGGTGTCGAGCAGCCCCTCGGGCGCCCGGCCGGCCACCTCGGCGGCGAGCTTCCAGCCCAGGTTCGCGGCGTCCTGCAGACCCAGGTTGAGGGCCTGGCCGCCGACGGGCATCTGGACGTGCGCGGCGTCCCCGGCGAGCAGGACCCGGCCGACGCGGTAACGGTCGGCCTGCCGCCGGGCGTCGCCGAAGGCGTTCAGCCACAGCGGGGTGCCGGCGCCGATGTCCTCACCGGTGACCTCCCGCCACACGGCGGCGACCTCGGCGAACTCCGGGTCGGCGGTCCGCCGCACGGCGGGCCTGCCGAACCGGTGCACCATGACCCGGGTCACGCCGTCCGGCCGGCGGCCGGCGATGGCCAGCCCGTCCGGGAACCGCTCGAAGCGGCGGTCCGGGATGTCGATCCCGGCCACGTCCGCGCGCAGCAGCTCCCGGGTGGCGTCGACGCCGGGGAACGCGAAGCCGGCCAGGCGCCGCACCGCGCTTTCCTCGCCGTCGCAGCCGACCAGGTAGGCGGAGCCGATCCGCAGCGTGCGCCCGTCGGCGGTGCGCACGGTGGCCAGCACCCGGTCCTCGTCCTGCGCCAGCGCGACCAGCTCGTGCCCGGACCGGACATCGGCGCCCAGCCCGGTCGCCCACTCCAGGAGGACCTCCCGGGTGCGGGTCTGCGGCACCTTCCACTGGCCGGCGTACGGACTGTCGACGCCGCCCAGATCCATGGGGATGCCGCCGAAGTGGCCCCGAGGGTCCCGCGGCGGGGTCGGGCCGATGCGCTCCACCAGGCCGCGCTGGTCGAACAGTTCCATGGTCCGGGCATGCAGGGTGGTCGCCCTGGACTCCTGGGACGGTTCGGTCAGCCGCTCCAGGACCACGACGTCGGCGCCGCCGAGCCGCAGTTCACCGGCGAGCAGCAGACCGACCGGCCCCCCGCCCACCACGACGACCTGTGTGTCCCACGGCGCCCGCGGACCTGTCGTGCCGTTCACTTCCGTCCTCCGTTCAGCGCCGCTGCGCGTCGGTTCCCGCCGGTCGCGTCAGCGCCACCGGACTCCCGGCGAGCCGCGTGGTCCAGTGCCTCGCGCCACGTCGCGCGGGCACGGAGCAACTGCCGGTACCGGGCGACCTCGCCGCGCCGGTCGACGGCCAGCACGCCGGTGAGCCGGTCGCCCGTGCCGAGCAGGGCGACGAAGCGGTGTGCGGCGGGATCCCCGATGATCTCGGTGCGCTCGGCCTGGGGAACCCCGAGGAACTGGATGCGCACCCCGTACCAGTCCGACCAGAAGTACGGCACCGTCGCGCATTCCTCGCGCTCCGGGCCCACCGCGTTACGGGCGGCGAGGGCGCCCTGCTCGGCCGCGTTGGTCCAGTGCTCGAGGCGCATGGACCGGCCGAACAGCGGATTGTGCCAGCGCAGCACGTCGCCGGCCGCGTACACGCCGGGGACGCCGGTGGCGAGGTCGCTGCCGCACACCACGCCGTCGTCCAGCACCACTCCGCTGCCGTGCAGCCACTCGACGGCCGGATCCGCCCCGATCCCGAAGACGACCAGGTCGGCCGGCAGCACGGTGCCGTCCTTCAGCACCACCCGCTCCACCCGCCCGGCGCCCTCGACCCGCTCGACGAGGGCCCCGCATCGCAGCCGGCTGCCCGCGTCGGCGTGCAACCGCGCCAGGAGGGAGCCGAGTTCGGGACCGACCGAGCGGATCAGCGGCGAAGTCGCCGCGTCCAGCAGCGTCACCTCGGCACCGCACTCCCGGGCGGCCGAGGCCACCTCGGCGCCGACGAACCCGGCGCCCACCACGACGACCCGGCGGGCCGTGCGCAGCTCGCGGCGCAGGGCCCGGGCGTCGTCCACCGTGCGCAGCGTGTGCACACCGGCGGGCGGCACGGCCCCGGACATCCGCCGGGCGCGTACCCCGGTGGCGATGACCAGCCGGTCGTACGGCACCGCGGTGTCGCCGACGTGGACCGCACGGGCGTCGGCGTCCAGCGCGGTGGCGGGGGTGCCGAGCAGCAGCCGTACGCCCAACTCTTCGGCGTAGGAGGCCGGGTCACGGTAGTGCGGGACCGGTGGCTCGACGGCCGCCGGATCCGCGAGGAAGGACTTGGAGAGCACGGTGCGGTCGTAGGGCAGGTGCGGTTCGGCACCGACGAGGGTCAGCTCGCCGGTGAACCCGGCCGTCCGCGCGGCCTCCACGGCCCGCAGCCCGGCCAGCGACGCGCCCACCACGACCAGCCGGCGGGGGACGCTCACCGCACACCCCGCGCGGCCAGAGTGCGCAGCACACGCAGCACGAACCGCGGGCGCAGCAGCGCCGTGCCCGGGTCCACCAGCGACAGCACCCGGATCAGGGTGCGGCTGACGGTGGCGTCCCGTGACGCGGCCCGCTGCACGAGGCCGGTGTACGCCTGGATGAACCGGGTGCGCGGTGAACGCCGGCCGGGAACGCCGGGGAACCGCAGGTCGTTGACGGCGTTGGTGTCCCACACCGGACCGACCGCCTGCCGGGCCAGGTCCCGCAGATACGGCAGCGGCGCCGGGTGGCCGCCGCGGCGCAGGTGCTCGCGCAGCACCTCGGCACCCAGCGCGGCCACCGTCATGCCCTGGGCGTAGACGGGGTTGAAGCTGCACACCCCGTCCCCGGCGACCAGCAGCCGCTCCGGGAACCGCGTCATGTGCTCGTAGCGCCGGCGCATGCTCACCGGGAAACGATGGGCGACCGGGTCGTCCAGTGGTTCGGCGAGCTGCGTCAGCTCGTGGAGGTCCGGCACGGGCAGCGACTTGAGGTAGGCCTCGAACTCGGCCGGCTCGGTGGGCGGGACGTCGCCCAGGATGCCGTTGACCGTCACCTGGATCCGCCCGTCCTCGATGTGCGCGCAGATCCCGCCCCGCGGATTGTCCGGGGACGCGATCACCACGACCGCCCGGCCGTGGTGATCGACGCCCGGCCGCAGCCGGTACTGGCGGGTGGCGTAGCCCACGCCGATCTCCAGCCGGTCGGTGGCGACCTCCGGGTAGCCCAGCTCGGTCAGCCACCCCGGCGTGCGGGTGCCGCGGCCCATGGCGTCGACCACCAGGTCGGCGGAGAACTCCTGTTCGCTGCCGTCCGAACGCCGGCGCACCACCGCTCCGGTGACCCGGCGCCGGTCGGGCGTGGCCGTCAGGCCGGTGACCTCGTGGCCGTCGGCGATGACCACCCCCGGCAGCTCCCGGACCCGTTCCCGGATGTAGGCCTCCAGGAACGGCCGGCTGGCCGCCAGTGTCACCAGGTCGCTGCGGGCCTTGCGCACCGACAGCGTGCCGAAGTACCAGTCGCCGCCCGCGACCGTGTCGTTGACCCGGGCCCCGGCCGCTGTCATACCGTCGGTCAGACCGGGGAACAGCGACTCCAGGATCCGCAGGCCCCGCGCCTGCAGACCGTGGATCTGCCGGCCCTGTGGAACGCCGCGCCGGGCAGCGGTGCCCTGCAGCTCGTCGCGGTCGACCACGGTCACCCGCGCGTACCGGTCGGACAGCACCCGCGCGGTCAGCAGCCCCGCGAGACTGCCGCCGAGCACCAGCGCGTGCTCACCGGTGTGCGATGTCATCGCCCTCACCTCCTCGCTTTGCGTGTCGTCTCGTCGGCGTCGACACCGGTCACTCGCTCCGGCTGCGCAGCGCGCCGATCGGGCACACCCGCACGGCACTCGCGGCGGCCGCCTGCTGCTCCGCCGGCAGCTCCGCCGCGGTGTCGAACAGGACGTCGAGATCCCCCTGGTCGTCCAGCCGGAACAGCTCCGGCGCCGCCTCCTCACACAGGCCGTGGCCCTCGCACCGGGCAAGGTCGACGGACAGCTTCATACCTCTGCGCTCCTAGTCGTTCGATGCCTCGTCGGTCCGGCCGCGGGTCAGGCGTGCAGAACCACGGGAAGGGACTCGATGCCCCGGATGGTGTTGTGCAGCCGCCACTGCGGACGCCCGACCTCGATCCGCCGGACCTTGCGCAGCAGCGCGTCCATCAGCGAGTGGCCCTCCAGACGGGACAGGGCCTGGCCGACACAGCCGTGGATGCCGTGCCCGAAGCCGAGATGCTCGGCCGCGTTGGGCCGGGTGATGTCGAAGGTCTCCGGCGACTGCCAGTGCCGCTCGTCGCGGTTGGCCGACCCGTACAGCAGCAGCACCCGGGTGCCCGAGGTCAGCGGGACACCGCCCAGCTCACGGTCGACGGTGAGCAGCCGGGTGAAGCCGCGCAGCGGCGACTCCAGACGGACCACCTCGTTGAAGGCGTTCGATGCCAGCGTGGGTTCGGCGCGCAGCAGTTCCCACTGGCCGGAGTGCGAGCCGAACAGCCACAGCAGGCTCGACAGCGCGCTCACGGAGGTGTCCATCGAGGGCGCGAGGAAGTCACCGAGCAGGGCGGGCAGCAACTGATCGGCGATCTTCCCTTCCTGCGCGTCGGCGACCAGCTGGGCACCCCAGGTGCCCGGCCGCAGGTTGCCCGGCACGGACATGCGGTGCAGGAACTCGCCCATCTCCTGCAGCAGCGGGAAGCCCGCCATGGTCCGCTCGTTGAGCGGGCCGAAGGCGTTGAAGCCGGCCGCGGCCCAGTCGAGGAGCCGCTCGCGGCCCTCGTCCACCGGCCAGCCCAGCAGGTCCGGCACGAGCGCCAGCGGGAAAGCCTGACCGAAGTCCCGCACCGCGTCGAACTCGCCGCGGGCGATCAGCTCGTCCACCAGCCGGTCCGCCCAGTCCTTGACGTGGGCCTGCACCTCACGCAGCGACTTCGGCGTCAGATGCCGGGCGACCAGACCGCGCACCATGTCGTGGTAGGGCGGGTCGCTGGTGAGGCTGCTGCCGTGCTGTGCCTTGTTGAGCTGTTCGGTGATGCCGACGCCTTCGCCGGAGATGAACGACTCGTGGTCGTGGAGGGCGTCGTAGACCTCCTGGTAGCGGGCGACGGCGTGCACCTGGTACTGGTCCAGGCGCACTACCGGGCCCAGATCGCGCAGCGCCCGGTACGGGCCGTACGGATCGAGGATCGACTCGTCCGTGTACGGGTCGATGTCGGAAGTGGGGATGTCAGTGGTCAGCACGGGGACTCCTCGGGTCTCCGGGTGCGGAAGGTCAGCGGCGGGCCTCGGCGTACGCCTTGGCGTGGCCGAGGGTGGCGCGGCTGTTGCCGCTGAGCGCGGTGCGCACGAACTCCTGGGCCTGGGCGAGAGTGGCGTCGGGGCCCAGAACGCTCGCGATGTTGGCCGTGTTGATGGCGACCGTGTGCTGCGAGGTGGCCCGCACGCCGCCGTCGTTCTCCTCGAGCAGCCAGTAGCCGGTGTGCAGCGTCATCAGCGCGGGCAGCACCGACTGCTTGTAGACGATGCGGTGGTGCGGGAAGCACACCCGGACCGACTTGGTGGTGTGCGTGGAACCGTCCTTGGTGCGGGTGTCCATCTCCAGCGTCTGCAGACCCGGCGACGGCTCCTCCAGCCGTACGGCGGCCACGTGCGGCAGCCGCTCGGTCCACAGCCCGGCCTCGTTGAGGAAGTCGTACACGTCCTTGGCCGATCCGGCGATCTGCACGGTGTCCTCGAACGACACCACGGTGTCGCCGGCGGTGACCAGCTCCAGGCTCGTCTTCAGGGCCCCGAGTTCGGAGCGCGAGTTACGGTCCACGGCCTCGTCGATCCAGGCCAGGTCGGCCGGATCGTCGTCGACGGCCCGGTAGTCGTGCAGCAGCCGGATGCGCGAAGTGGTCTCCGACAGCGGCTCGACGATCCAGCTGCCGCCCATGGAGGCCACCGGCGGCGCCGAGATCTCCTGGCGGAAGTCGATCCGCAGCTCGTCGGGCCGGACCGTTCGGCGTGACGTCCAGTTCTTGGGCTCGCCGTTGGCGGTGGCCCAGATGCGGATGCGCTCCTCGGCGCCGTCACGCTCGATCGTCTCGGCGTGCACGGTCGGCGGGAAGACCTGCGGCCAGGTCTCGACCTGCGACAGGAACCGGTAGACGGCACCTGCTTCGGCGAGCACGGTGACCTCGTGCTCGACCCTCTTCGGGGACTGCTGCGCCATGGATGACTCCTTGGTGATCGGCGCCGACGGACGGTCAGAAGTTGCCGAGGCCACCGCAGACGTTGATCGCCTGGGCGGTGATGGAGGCGGCGGTGTCGGTGGTCAGATAGCCGACGAGCCCCGCGACCTCCTCGGGCGTCGAATAGCGGCCGAGCGGGATCTTGGCCTGGAAGCGCTCCAGAATGGCGTCCTCGGTGGTCTCCCAGGCCGCCGCGTACCCCTGCCGCACGCGCTGGGCCATCGGCGTCTCGACATAGCCGGGGCAGACCGCGTTGACGGTGATGCCGGTGGGCGCGAGTTCGTTGCCGAGCGCCTTGGTGAAGCCGACCACCCCGTGCTTGGAGGCCGAGTACGGCGCGGCCAGGACCACACCCTGCTTGCCCGCGGTGGAGGCGATGTTGATGATCCGCCCCCGGTCCTTGTGCCGCATGCCGCCGGTGGTCAGCACCTCCCGTGTCACCCGGAAGACGCTGTGCAGGTTGGTGTCGACGACGTCGAACCACAGCTCGTCGGTGAGGTCGGCGGTCACCCCGCCACCGCTGCGGCCGGCGTTGTTGACCAGCACGTCGACCGTCCCGAACGTGTCGACGGCGGCCTGCACGAAGGCGCGGACCTCGTCGCCCGACCGCACGTCGCACGCGCGCCCGTCGACGGTCAGCCCCTCTTCGGTCAGCTGCTTGACGGTGGCCGCGACGGACTCGTCGGTCCGCGCGCACAGGAAGACGCGGTGCCCCAGCTCGCCGAGCACCCTGGCGACCGCCAGGCCGATGCCGCTGGTCGCGCCGGTGACCAGGGCGACGGGCTGTTGTGTGGTCATGAACCCTCCCGGGGTGGAGAAATGAGCAAGAAGATCGGCGGAGGGCGGCCGGCGGGGGATCCGGCCGCCCTTCCACCGGGCGGGAATCAGGCAGTGCGCAGCGAGAGCAGCTGCTTGTTGAGCGCGTCGACCAGCTGACGCGGCGTCTCGGCGTCGACGAAGACGGTGTCCTCCAGCTCGATGCCGTACTCACGGCCGATCCGGGCACCGGTCTCCAGCAGGGCCAGCGAGTCGTAGCCCAGGTCGCCGAAGGTGACGTCGTCGATGTCGCCGTCCAGGTCGACGTCCTCGCCGGCACCCTCGCGCAGGATGCGGCGCAGGTCGTCCAGGGTGAACTCGTGTGCGGTCACGGGTTGTTTCCTCTCTCTGTTCGTCTGACGGGCGTGGGGGCGGCGGCCGGCTCAGCCGGCGGCGCGGACCACCATCGCCGAGTTGAATCCGCCGTAACCCCGGGCGATGACCAGCGCGGTGCGCACGTCCGCCGAGCGGGGCACCCCGGTCACGAGGTCCAGCTCGTGCGCGGGATCCGGGGTCACGTTGACGGTCGGCGGGACGAGACCGTCCCGGATGGCCAGCAGCGCGGCGGTCACGTCCAGGGACGCGGCCCCCGAGTAGAGCCGCCCGGTCATCGTCTTGGGCGCGGTGACGGGGACACCGAAGGCACCGAACACCTCGCGCAGCGCCTCCGCCTCCTGTCGGTCCAGCTCCGGTACGCCCGCCGCGTCCGCGAAGACGACGTCGACGTCGCCGGGCGAGACGTCCGCGTCCGCCAGCGCCAGGGAGATCGCCCGGCTCAGCGCCGGGGGCCGGTCGCCGCCGGGCCGTGGGTCGGTCGTGGCGGCGTACCCGGCGATCTCTCCGTAGACCCGCGCGCCGCGCTCACGGGCGTGCTCGGCGTCCTCGAGGATCACCAAAGCCCCGCCCTCGCCGGCCACGAAGCCGTCGGCGTCGCGGTCGAAGGGGAGGTAGGCGCGGCCGGGATCGGTGCGGGTGCTCATCCGCCCCGCGGCCATCTGCGCCACCCAGCCCCAGGAGCACAGGGAGCTGTCGATGCCGCCGGAGACGATCAACGAGGTGCCCTTGCGGATCTGCCGGCGCGCCTGCGCGATCGCGTCCAGCCCGCCGGCCTGGTCGGAGACGACCACGCCGCTCGGCCCCCGCATCCCGTGACGGATGGAGATCTGGCCGGTGTTGACGGCGTAGAACCAGGCGTACGACTGGTAGGCACTGACGTACTTGCTGCCCTTGCTCCACAGGTTCTCCAGCTCACGCTGGCCGAACTCGAAGCCGCCGGAGGAGGCCGCCGTGATCACACCGGCGTCGAAGTCGGGCAGTTCGCCCGGCTTGACGTCGGCGTCGGCCAGCGCCCAGTCGGCGGCCGCCAGGGCGAGCCGCGTCATGTGGTCGGTCTGCGGAATCAGCCGGTTCGGCAGATGCTCCTTGGGGGTGAAGCCGGGCACCTCACCGGCCAGCTTCGCCGGGTAGCCCGAGGCGTCGAACCGGCTGACCGGCCGGATGCCGCTGACGCCCAGCCGGGTGGCCCCCCACCAGGCGTCGGTGCCGAGTCCGTTCGGCGCGGTGACACCCACGCCCGTGACGACGACGGACCTGGTCATACTGCCCTCCTGTCCGGCCGCGCGAGCACCATGGCGCTCTGGAAGCCGCCGAATCCGCTGCCCACGGTGAGCACCGAGTCGGTGCGCCATTCCCGGGCGTGCAACGGCACGTAGTCCAGGTCGAGTTCGGGGTCGGGGTTGTGCAGGTTGGCCGTGGGGGGCACCACGTTGTGCTCCATGGCCAGCGCGGAGGCGGCGATCTCGATCGAGCCGATCGCGCCCAGCGAATGCCCGATCATCGACTTGATGGAGCTGACCGGCACCCGGTAGGCGTGCTCGCCGAGCGTGGTCTTGAAGGCCGCCGTCTCGTGCCGGTCGTTCTGCTTGGTGCCCGAGCCGTGCGCGTTGACGTAGTCGATGTCGGACGGGTCGAGCCGCGCCTGGTCCAGGGCCACCCGGATCGCCTCGGCCATCTCCGCGCCGTCGGAGCGCAGACCCGTCATGTGGTACGCGTTGCAACGCGACGCGTAGCCGCAGATCTCCGCGTAGATGTGCGCCCCGCGCCGCCGGGCGCTCTCCAGCTCCTCGAGCACGAACCCCGCCGCGCCCTCGCCGAGCACGAATCCCGTGCGGGTCGCGTCGTAGGGCCGGGAGGCGTGCTCGGGGTCGTCGTTGTACGTCGACGTCGCCTTGATCGCGTCGAAGCAGGCGACGGTGATGGGGGAGATCGGCGCCTCGGTCGCACCGGTGACGGCGATGTCCGCGGTGCCCTCACGGATCAGTTCCACGGCGTAGCCCACCGAGTCGATACCGGAGGTGCAGCCGGTCGAGATGACCGAGGCCGGGCCCTCGGCGCCCACCGTCCAGGCCACCTCGGTGGCGAAGGAGGACGGAACCAGGTGGTGGTACAGGTGCGGCGGGGCGTAGGTGTGGTCGACCAGCGGAAGCCGGCCGTCGTCGCTGACGACCCGGTACTCGTTCTCCAGGCTGATGGTGGCGCCGACCGCACTGCCGATGGCGACCGCCACCCGCGTCGGGTCCGCCGCGGAGAAGTCCAGGCCGCTGTCCGCGACCGCCTCGCGCGCGGTGACCACGGCGAACTGAGCGGCCCGGTCCATCCGGCGCAGCTCCTGCGGCAGCAGACCGTGCTGGCCGGGGTAGAAGTCCACCTCGGCCGCGACCCGGGAACGGTAGCCCGTCGGGTCGAAGCAGGAGAGCGTGCGGGTGGCCGTACGGCCAGCGGTCAGCAGGGCCCAGAAGTCCTTCGCGTTGGTGCCGCCCGGTGCCACCACACCGATGCCGGTGATGACGACGCGTCGGGTCACTTTGATCCAGCCTCCTTCGGATTCCACAGGTAGAAGCGCTCGGCCATCGCGTCGGACGGCGTCTGCCAGGCGGGGTCGTAGGGGTCGATGAAGGGGCGGAGATCGGCGCTGATCTGCTTGAACCGCGGATCGCTCTTGGCCGCCTCGATGGTGTCTCCGCCCTCGGCGTGGTCGAAGTCCTGGAGGTGGAAGTACAGGCCCTTGTAGGCGAACAGCTGGCGGCGCCGCGTGCCCATCAGGTGCGGCATCTCCGTGGCGTCGAACTCGCCGAAGAGCCGGGCGACCTCGGCCTGCGACTCGGCGGCCATCCGGGCCACGATGAGGGTGCTGTGCATCCGTGTCCTCTTTCTCTGTCGGGGTGAATGACCGGCGGTACGCTCCGGCGCCTCAGCGCGGCAGGCCGAACCACCGGTACAGGGACCGCGGCAGGTCGCCGCTCCCGGTCGACGTCCAGGCGACATGGCCGTCGGGGCGGAGCAGCAGGGCCTGCGTGCCCGCGAACGGGCTGCCCTGCGCCGGTTCGTGCGGCCGGCCGGTGAACACGTCGACCCGCCCGTGCCAGGCCGAGGCGATCCGCCGTACGGCGTCGTCGTCGGCCAGGTCGAGCAGGACACCGCGGCCGGCCCGCAGCAGCTCGGTGGTGGTGGTCTTGTCACCGTCCCGCGCCACCAGTTCCTGGAAGGGCAGGCGGCGGCCGAGCAGCGGGTGGTCGCCGGGGCCCACGTCGTACCTGACCTCCAGACCGGTGACCATCTCGGCGAGCTGGAGGCTCACCTCCGGGAGCTGGATCAGCTCACCGAGCAGGTCGCGCAGCGGCTGAACCTCCTCCCCGCCCATGAACAGCAGGCCCTGCGCCCGGGTGTTCATCAGCAGCCGCTCGCCCACCGGGTGCCGCTCGCGGTGGTAGGTGTCGAGCAGTCCGGGCGGGGCCCAGCCGCCGATCACCGCGGCCAGCTTCCAGCCGAGGTTGACGGCGTCCTGGATGCCGACGTTCATGCCCTGGCCGCCGGCCGGGAGATGAATGTGGGCGGCGTCGCCCGCGAGCATGATCCGCCCGCGCCGGTAGGCACTGGTCAGCCTGCTGGCGTCACTGAACGAACTGGCCCACACCGGCGTGGCGCCGCTGATGTCCTGCCCGGTCAGCCGCTGCCACGCTGCCGTGACGTCGGCGAACTCCGCGGGCCGCTCACGGGGCGGTGCGCCGTGCTCCTTCACGATCAGCCGGTGCACGCCGTCGCCCAGCGGTGCCGCCATGGCGACGCCGCCCGGCAGCCGCTCGCCGAAGGGCCTGGCCTCGATCTCGCAGTCGGCGACATCGGCCAGGAGCATCTCGTACGTTCCCGCCTTGCCCGGGAAGTCGAATCCGGCGAGGTTCCGTATCGTGCTGTGTCCGCCGTCGCACCCCACCACATAGGAGGCACGCAGCTTCCGAGGCCCGTCCGGGCCGGTGACCTGGACGTCGACGCCGTAGGAATCCTGCTGGATTCCGGTGACCCGGTGTCCGCGCCGGACGTCCGCGCCGAGTTCCGCGGCCCATTGCCCGAGTACTTCCTCGGTCTGCGACTGCTTGATCCCGTGCGAGGTGCGGTGCGGGCTGTCCAGGTCGGCGAAGTCGACGAGCAGTCCGCCGAAGTGGCCCATGGGGCTGGTCTGTATGTCACCGAACCGGTCGAGCAGCCCGCGCTCGTCCAGGATCTCCATCGTCCGCACGGTGAAGCCGAGCGCACGGGACTGCCTGGTGGGTTCACGCAGTTGCTCCAGCACGACGACGGATGCCCCGGCCAGCCGCAACTCGCCCGCGAGCATCAGCCCCACGGGGCCCGCACCCACGATGATCACCGCGGTGTCCATGACTACCGCCTCTCTTCAGTGGTCGACAGGTCCGGCGGAACGTTTCCGGAACACGAGAACAAGGCCCCTGGGGAGAAATCCCTGAGGCCTTTCCAAAGGAAAATCGGGATGGCTGGCGCGTCCCCCAAAAACGTCCACGAATACGTGTCCCGATGGGGTCTCGAAGACAAAGCACCGGACTCTGACAATGAGTCTCTTCGCCGCAGGTCGAACGCGCAAGATCGATAATTTCAGGGTTCCGCAAAGCTCTTGTCAGTCGATTTACCGAATGTCATGGGACTGTAAGAAGGCGGTCAGGAACGGCACGAAGCCGCAGGTCACGCCGCACGGATCGTGTTCGTCGCCCCCCGCGGGGACAAGGTGACGGCGGCCGGCGGCCGGCGACCGCGAGGCCGTCGACGCGTTCGTGCGGTTGCCTTCCCGGCCGACGTCGAGGCACGGACCAGGGCGGGGCGTGTCCCGTGTGCTACGGCAACATGTCGACCTTGTGGCACCCCCAGGCAAAACCTGGTGCCGCGGCACAGTACGGACCAGGCTGACGTGTACATCCCCATGTCGTCTTCCGTACCCGCAGAAAGCCTCACCGCGCATGCATTCGACCTGTCTCCCCGGTGCTCCAGAGGCACACATCTCGTGTGTGGTGAGGAGGTGCCGCGCGTGGTGCGCTATGTGATGCGCAAGGCGGTCGGCTGGCTGGTGATGATCGTGGTCGCGACGAACGCGACCTATTTCCTCGCCAGTTGGTTCCTCGACCCGCGGTCGAACTTCAAGGAACTGCGGCCCGTCCGCAGCGAGGCACAGATCGACCGGGCCCTCGCGCCGTACAATCTGGACCCCAGGGTGCCGTTGCTGCACCGCTGGTGGGACTGGCTGACCTCGGTGACCCTGCGCTTCGACTGGGGAAAGTCCCCCACCGGCGTCTCCGTCAACGGCGAAGTGGGATACCGGGCGTTCGTCAGCGCGGAGTTGGTCGTCATCGCGACCGTGCTGTCCGTCGTGATCGGCGTCGCGCTCGGCGTCTACACCGCCGCACGGCAGTACGGCTGGGCCGACCGGGTGTCGCAGGCCGTGTCCATCGTGGTGTTCAACGTCCCCGCCTCCGTCGCCGCCCTCGCCGTGGTCTTCGTCGCCATCTGGCTGAACCAGCACGCCGGGTGGCACTTCCTCTACGTCGCCGGGGAGAACTCGCCGGGCGTCGAAGGACTGCTCCCCACGATCGGTGACCGCCTCCTGCACCTGATCCTGCCGACCCTGACGCTCACACTGATGGGGTACGTCGGCTACCACCTGACGCAGCGTTCGCTGCTGCTCGACACGCTCCACGCCGACTTCGTGCGCACCGCGCAGGCCACCGGGCTCACCCGCAGCCAGGCCATCCGCAGGCATGCCCTGAGGGCCGCGCTCATCCCGACCGCGGCTTCCGTGGCGTTCAGCGTTCCGGCCGTCTTCACCGGTGCCGTCATCACGGAGACGATCTTCGGCTGGAACGGCATGGGCCGCTACTTCATCCAGACCATCAGCAAGAACGACGTACACGGCGCGGTCGCGACGGCCGCCTTCGCCGCGGCACTGACCGCGATCGGCGCGATCCTCGCGGACATCGCCACGGTCTTCCTCGACCCCAGAGTGCGGGTGAGCTGACGTGACCACCGACGCGACGACCGCCGCGTCCTCCCGTCCCGCCGCGGAGCCCACTCCCGACGTGCCGGCCACCCCGCGGAAGCACTCGAACCTCGGCCTCGGCCGGCTCTATCTGCGGCGTTTCCTGCGCAACCGCCTGGCCGTCGCCGGAGTGGTGATCTTCGTGTTGCTGGTGGTGTTCTCGGCCTTCGGCGGCCGGTTCACCTCCTACGCCTACACCGACGCCGACTTCACCGCCCTCACCCAGCCTCCGAGCGGCCTCCACTGGTTCGGCACCAATCAGGGTGGCAACGACGTCTACGCCTGCGCCGTGCACGGGCTCCAGCGCTCCCTGGTGATCGCCGTGAGCGTGTCGGTACTGACGATCGTCCTGGCCGCGATCATCGGCTCCGGCGCCGCGTACTTCGGGGGCCGAGTCGAGCGGGTGACCCTCGCCGTCATCCACTTCCTCCTGATCGTCCCCTCGTTCCTCATCCTCGCTCTGGTCTCCCACCGGATGGCCGGCGACTGGCGCGTCCTCATCATCGTGCTGACCGTGTTCGGCTGGATGTCCACCGCGCGCGTGATCTGGTCCGTGTCGACCTCACTGCGCGAACGGGACTACGTGAGGGCGGCCGAGTTCATGGGAGTCGGTCCGCTGCGCATCATCCTCCGGCACATCATCCCCAACCTCGGCTCCCTGCTGATCGTCAACCTGACCCTCGGCGTCGTCGCGACCGTACTCAGTGAGACCGCCCTGTCGTTCCTGGGGTTCGGCGTCCAGACCCCGGACGTCTCCCTCGGCACCATGCTCGCGGACGGTGCGAGCACCGTCACGAGCGCCCCCTGGCTCTTCGCCTGCCCCGCGGGGCTGGTCGTTCTGCTCACCGTGTCGATGACCTTCATCGGTGACGGCTTGCGCGACGCCCTCGACCCCACGTCGGTGACCGGCTCGGCAGGAGGCCGACGATGACCCTCGCGACCCCGCTGCCCGCCCCGGCCCCGTCCACCGGCACCGCCCCCGTCCTCTCCGTACGGGACCTGCGGATCTCCTTCCCCTCCGAGGCGGGCACCGTCGAGGCGGTGCGCGGCGTGAGCTTCGACCTGCTGCCCGGCCGGACCCTCTGCATCGTCGGCGAATCCGGCTCCGGCAAGTCGGCCACCGCGATGGGCGTCATGGGCCTTCTGCCGCCGACTGCCGACGTGCGCGGCCAGGTGCTGCTCAGCGGACAGGACCTCATCGGTCTCGATGACCGGACACTGTCGAAGATTCGCGGCAACTCCATCGGCATGGTCTTCCAGGACCCCTTGTCCGCCCTCACGCCGATCTTCTCGGTGGGCAGGCTGCTTTCCGACGCCCTGCGGGTCCACCAGGACCTGACGAAGCGGGCGGCCTGGGATCAGGCCGTGCAACTGCTCGATCTCGTCGGCATCCCCGACCCGCGCGGCCGGGCCGCAGCCTTCCCGCACGAGTTCTCCGGCGGCATGCGCCAGCGCGTGGTCATCGCCATGGCCATCGCCAACCGGCCGTCCGTGCTCGTGGCCGACGAACCCACCACCGCCCTCGACGTCACCGTGCAGGCCCAGATCCTCGACGTGCTGCGGCTGGCGCAACAGGAGACCGGCGCCGGTCTCGTCCTGATCACGCACGACCTCGGGGTCGTCGCGGGCCACGCGGACGACGTCGCCGTCATGTACGCGGGCCGGTTCGTGGAACAGGCGGGCGTCGCGGAACTCTTCCGCCGCCCGACGATGCCGTACACCGCGCGGCTGCTGACCGCGGTGCCGACCGTGGACAGCGGGGCCCGCCGCCCCCTGATCCCGATCGGTGGGGAACCACCCGCCCTGGTGGGCCTCCCGGACGGGTGTCCCTTCGCGCCCCGCTGTGCCGTCGCCCTCGATGCGTGCCGCTCCGACGAACCGGAGCTGCGCCATGTCACCGGACACGGACATGTGGCCTGCCTCCGCGCCGCCGAGATCGCCGACGGATCCCTGGACCCGACGGGCGATGCCGCCCCCGTCGACCGACCGGCGCCCTCCAGTCGTGTCGAGGCAGGCGAGGTGGTGCTCCGTGTCGAGGACCTCGTCAAGACGTTTCCGGTCACCAAGGGCGCCCTGCTCAAGCGCCGGATCGGCACGCTGCACGCCGTCAACCGGGTCAGCTTCGAGCTGCGCGCCGGCGAGACGCTCGGCCTGGTGGGTGAGTCCGGCAGCGGCAAGACCACGACCCTGATGGAGATCCTTCGGCTACGACGGCCCGAAGGCGGCCGGATAGAGATCTCCGGCACCGACGTCGGCGCGGTCGCGTCCGGCGCGCGCGCACGGGAGCTGCGGCAGGACGTACAGATCGTCATGCAGGACCCCCTGGGGGCCCTGGACCCCCGAATGCCCGTCTTCCACTCGCTGGCCGAACCCCTGCGGGCGATCGGGCGCGATCGCGAGTCGATCCGCGCACGGGTCCATGAACTGCTGACCCTGGTGGGTCTGGACGCCTCGGTGGCCGACCGCTTCCCGGCCGCACTCTCCGGAGGCCAGCGCCAACGGGTCGGTATCGCCCGTGCCCTGGCGACGGAGCCGAAACTGCTCGCGCTCGACGAGCCGCTCTCCGCCCTGGACGTCTCGGTACAGGCCGGGGTGATCAACCTGCTGGTGCGGCTCAAGCGGGAACTCGGACTCGCCTACCTCGTGGTCGCCCACGATCTGGCCGTGATCCGGTACATCTCCGATCGCATCGCCGTGATGTACCTGGGGCACATCGTCGAGACCGGGGACACCGAGACGATCTTCTCCGACCCGAAGCACCCCTACACCCGCGCGCTGCTGTCGGCGATCCCGATACCCGACCCCGACCGGGAACGCACCCGCGAACGCGTCGTGCTGAAGGGAGAGCAGCCGAACGCCGCACACATGCCCGCGGGGTGTGTCTTCGTCGACCGCTGCCCGCTGTACCGCCTTGCCGACGAGGAACTGCGGCACCGCTGCCGCACCCAGCCCCCCGTGCCGACTTCTGCGGCCGGACTCCCCGGCCATCAGTACGCCTGTCACGGCGTCTGAACACCGGCCCCGGCGATGTTGTCCCTCACCCACCTCTAAGGAACCTTCCACCATGCGCACGAGACTGGCCCTGCCCGTCACTCTGATCGCCGCCATCTCCGTCGCCGCCACCGCGTGCCAGTCCTCATCAGGGAAGGACTCCGCGCAGTCGGACGCGAAGAACGCTCCCTCGGCCGCATCGTCCGCCGCCGACTACAACCCCACGCCCTACGACCGGATCAAGGACGGGGGCACGTACACCACGGTCGGGACCTTCGACGACCAGGGCAACCCGTTCAACGTCAATGCCACGCTGACCGCGTCCCGCATCTGGGCCTGGTACAACGCCGACGCGATCACCTACTCGCCGACCGGCGAAGTGCAGTACAACCCGGACTACTTCAGCGACGTGAAGGTCTCCGTGGAAGGCGGCGACCAGAAGGTCACGCTGACCATCAACCCCAAGGCCGTCTTCAACGACGGCACACCTGTCGACTGGACCGCGATCAAGGCCACGTGGAAGGCCAACAACGGTTCCGACAAGGCTTACGCCGCCTCCTCCACGGACGGCTACGACCAGATCACCTCGGTCGACAAGGGCAGGAACGCCAAGCAGGCCGTGATCACCTTCAAGGGAGTGAACCCCTCCTGGTCGAGCCTGTTCACCACCTTCCTGCACCCCAAGGCCGCGACGGTCCAGAACTTCAACAACGCCTACGTCAAGAAGGCCCACCCGGAGTGGGGCGCGGGGCCGTACACCGTCGGCAAGTGGAACACCCACTCGGGCGACATCACGTTCGTCCGCAACCCGAAGTGGTGGGGCAGGAAGGGCAAGCTCGACAAGCGCGTCTACGTCAACCTGGAATCGACCGCGGCGATCAACGCCTTCAAGAACGGGCAGCTCGACTACGTCTCCGCGGTCGACGCCGAGAGCCTCAAGCAGATCAAGGGGCTCCACGGCACGGAGATCCGCAGCGGCGGAAGCCCCTTCGAGTACTCGCTCTACTTCAACACCAAGTCCTCCGTCCTCGCCGACAAGGCCGTGCGCAAGGCCATCGAGGAGAGCATCGACCGCACGCAGATCGCGAAGATCCAGTTCCAGGGCCTGGACTACAAGGAGCCGCTGCCCGGTTCCGCCATCCTCTACAGCTTCCAGAAGGGCTACCAGGACAACCTCTCCGCCGTGCTGAAGTACGCGCCGGACGACGCCGAGAAGGCACTGGACGCGGCGGGCTGGAAGCCCGGGGGCGACGGCGTACGGGTCAAGAACGGCAAGAGACTCGAAGTCGGCTACACACTCCTCGGCGACGACCCGCTGGACAAGGCGACCGCCGGCGCCTTCGCGGCGATGCTGAAATCGGTGGGCATCCGCCTCGACATCAGGAAGGCGGACGAGGCGGACTTCTCCGAGATCCTCAGCGATCGCAAGTTCGATCTGTTCCTGTCCGGGAACCGCTCGATGGACCCGTTCGGCGCCCGCTACCTGTGTGACTTCTACTGCTCCGACCGCGACTCCAACATCACGGGTGCGGGTTCGCCCGCGCTGGACACGGAGATCCGCGCCACCGGCAAGATCGCCGACCTCGGCAAGCAGGCCGCGGCGGCCAACGAGGTCGAGCGGAAGGCGCTCCGGGAGTACGCCTTCCTGCCGCTGTTCAGCGGCCCCTCGACCTACGGGGTGAAGAAGGGCCTCGCCAACGTCGGCGCGACCATCTTCCACAACCCGCTCCCGGAGACGGTCGGCTGGGAGAAGTGACCACCCCGCAGGACAGTGCCGTAGGGCGAGCACTCGCAGGACCAGCCCGCCGCACTGTCCTGCGAGCGCGACCGGCAACCGGCCCGGAGCATCCGCTGGAGACGCTCCTCAGGAGTGAGCCCGGCAAGGGGCACGGCTTGCCGGCCGCCGTCACCTCGGCCGGCATGCCCGTTCAGGACCCGCCGCGCTCGCGGGGGATCTTCAGACCCGCTTCGATCGCCACCGGCAGCCGGTTCTCGGCCGGTGGCAGCGGGCAGGTGGCCAGGTCCGTGTAGGCGCACGGCAGGTTCGCGGCCCGGTTGAAGTCCAGGACGACCGTGCCGTCGGCGGCGGGTGGCTCGACGGCCAGGACCCGGTTGGCGGCGTAGGTGGTGACCCCGGAGGTCGCGTCGGTGAACAGCACCGTCAGCCGGCCGGCACCATGTCCGGGGAACGCGGTCAGGGACAACCGGTGCCCGTGCAGGTGGAATTCGATCCTGCCCGGAGCGTCGTAGACATGCTCAAGGCCCTCGACGGCCGCGCCCACGGTGGTCGGCCGCGGCTCGTCGAAGGGTACGTACCGGCCCGTCACGGCCCAGCGCGGGTCGGGGGTGTACGCGGGTGTTCCGGTGAAGGCGGTGCGCAGCGGCGCGTCCGGGTGCCGGGGGCGCACGATGTCATGGCCGCCCCGCTTGGCGACCTCGATGACGGCGTCTCCCCAGACCGCGTCGACGCCGCTGCGCTCGGCAAGCACGCCGAAGCGGTGTTCACCCCGCACCGGCGTTCCGTCGACGACGAGTTCCTCTCCGTCGTCGAGGTTCACGACGACCCCGTCGCGGCCGGTGTGCCAGGCACCGGGCGCGTCGGGGAAACGCTGCGGACGGCCATCGAGCCAGTGCAGGCCGGTGATGGCCAGGAACCCGTGCGGGTCGGCGAGCCTGGCCTCCTGGGCGCGGTACCAGTCCAGCCAGTCCTCGGTGAAAGCCTGGCGGTCTGTCGTGGTGACCTCAGTGGTCATGGGTTCTCCTTCGTCACGCGAGGCTCGGCCTCGCTCAGGGGTGCAGGGCATCTGCCGGGCCGGTGCCCGGTGGGCTCACTCAGCCGGCCAGTTCGCCGAGGAGTGCCCACGTGCGACGGCGGTCCGCCTCTCCCGCGATGTCGGTGCCCGCGAACACGACCTCGGTGGCGCCGGCGTCGCGGTAACGCCGTACTTCGGCTTCGACCGCCTTCTCGTCGCCGATCACGGCCACGTCGGCGGCCCGGCGGCCGCCGGACAGTTCGATGACCCGCGCGTAGGACGGGATCTGTTCGTAGAACGCGAGGCTGTCGGTGGCCTTCGCCCGCACCGCATCCACGTCGTCCGTGACCACGCCGGGCACCAGGGCCACGACCCGGGGTGCGGGACGGCCGGCGGCCTCCGCCGCGGCGGTCAGGGCGGGGACGATGTGTTCCGCCAGGGCACGCGGTCCCGCCAGATACGGCAGGATCCCGTCCGCCAGCTCGCCGCTGACCCGCAGCGCCTGCGGCCCCATCGCGGCTACCAGCACGGGGACGCCGTTCTCGGCGCCCGGTACACGTGCCGGGACCGGGGTGGTGGCGGTGAGCAGCTCACCGTGGAAGTCGGCCGTGCCGGTCCGGGTCAACTGCCGTAGTGCCGTGAGGAATTCGCGTAGGCGGGCGATGGGGCGTTCGAAGGGGAGGCCGAAGCCGGTCTCTGTCAGCAGTTTGGTGCCCAGGGCCAGACCGAGGTGATAGCGGCCGTGCGTCGCGGCCTGGGCGGTCTGGGCCTGGCTGGAGACGAGCAGTGGGTGCCGGCCGAAGACGGGGATCGCGGAGGTGCCCACATGCAGTCCGGGTACCGCGCGCCCGACGATCGCGGCGAGCTGGGGTGAGTCCGCGCCGAAGGTCTGGCCGAACCAGGCCGACCGCAGACCGGCGGCCGCGGCCTCCTGGGCCAGCTGCACGGTGGCGTCGACCTGGTTCTGCGCGTCGGACGCGTCGAGTGCTACTCCAACAGTCATACCAGTCAGAACGGGTGCCCGCCGGACCCGCATTCCGGTCCGTGTGTGACAGCCTCTTGTCAGTCATGTGTACGGGAGCGGTACCTCCCCGCGGCAGAAGCGCGTGGGCGGGTGATGTGGAGGAGGCGTGTGCGGCGGCCGACGTGTGATCCTTCGTGAATACGGTGCGTGTTAGCCTGCCCGCGATCATGATCGAATGCACACGGGGGAGGCACGGTGGGCTCGGACGGCTACCAGGTCAAGGCAGGTATGACCGGCCAGGCCCAGCAACTCGACGACGCCGGCACGGACATGGACGGCGTCAGCTCGGCCGTCAAGTCCCGCACGACCTACTCGTACGGCGACGTCGGCGGCGATGACGCCGCGTCGGCGCTGAACTCTTTCGTCAAGGCCTGGGAGGCGGAGACCAAGACACTGGCGTCGGCGTTGCACGAACTCGGCGGCAAGGTGCAGTTGGCCAAGAAGACCTACCACGGCGCCGACGGCCTGGTGAAGACGCGCGCGGACAGCGTCCCCGCCGGCGGCACGAGCGGCCTCACCCACACATCGACGCAGGGCGTGCGCACCTCGGCCCTGTCGAGCTACTGAGGGACGGGCCGATGTCGTTCTTCTCCTCTCCCCTCGACTCCCCTTCCTTCCGGCTCGCGTTGCTCGCCGGGCTGTCCAAGAAGATGCTCGGCGCCGGAAGCAAGAACGAGCTCCTCGACCTGATCGACAACGCCCTCTCGGTGCCCGAACCGGGCGGCGACCAGGGCGTGCTGGAGGGCGTGGCCATGCTCTACCGCGGCCAGGTCGACCAGGTCGGCAGCGTCTTCGACCAGGTCGACCGGGTGGGCCGCAAGGGTCTTCCGGAGGTGTGGGTCGGCGACACGAGCGTCCTCGCCTCCGACGTGGTGAACGCCGCCGGGCGGTCCGTGACCCAGATGAGCGAGGCGTTCATGGGGTGCGCGTCGGTGCTGCTGACGCTGGCCGACGCGATCGGCGCCGCGCAGCGCAAGGACGAGCAGGGCCGCGGACAGCTGCTGGAGCAGAAGAAGATGCTCGGCGGCAGGGACGGTTTCTTCGACGACCTGCACGAGAACGACGAGGAGGAGTGGGACCGCAAGAACGCCGCCCACTTCGGCTCCTCCGCCGTCGACATGATGCACGCCGCCGTCTCCGACGCGCAGGAGGCCACCCGCGTCGCGGCCCGGGACCTGAACAAGTGGGCCGCCGAGGCTCGGGCCGGGAAGATGGAGACCAGCGAACTCACCGCCGTCGACAAGCTGATGCTCGCCGACACCGGCGTCGCGGGCGCCGACACCGAGCTGAACGAGATCCTCACGGCCGGCGACCTGACGCGCGCGTCGACGCGCATGGACCAGCTGAGCCTCGACGACGAGACGGCCATGGAGCGGATGCTGGCGAAGTCGGACAGCCCACAGGAGCGGGCCTACCTGATGAAGGCCCTGGCCGCCGGCCACAGCGTCGCCGAGATCGAGACGTTCCAGGGCAAGATCCACGGCAAGGACCCCGACTGGCTGCGCCGGCACCTCACTCCGGTCGTCACCGGCGCGGACAGCATGAAGGACGAGGGCCTGGCGCCGGACGGCTCGAACAACAACAAGGACTACGTGACGTTCGACGGCCAGCGGTGGATCCAGGGCGGCGACGGCTCCGAGGGCACCTGCGTGGCCTCGTCCACCGTCACGTCCCGCGCCATGGTCGACCCCTTGTACGCGCTCGACCTCACCGGCGGCCCCGACGGGCAGCAGGACGACCCCGACGCCTTCAAGCAGCGCCTGGTGGCCGAACAGCACCGGCTGCACACGGAAGGCGAGGGCGGCAAGAACTGGGGCGGCATGGGGCCCGAGGGGCAGGAACGGATCGCCGACACCGCCGTCGGCAGTGCCACCGGCAGTGACTACGAGCGCCAGGACCTGAACAGCGCCGCCGACCGCAGGGCGGTCCTCACCGAGGTCGAGAAGTCGGTGGCGCAGGGGCGGCCGGTGCCGGTCGACGTCTCGGGCAAGGAGGGCGCACACGCGATGACCATCATCGCCCAGGAGGGTGACAAGCTTCAGGTGTACAACCCCTGGGGCTCGACCACCTGGGTCAGCGAGGACGACTTCATCAACGGCCACATGGGCAAGGCATCCACCAGTGATCTCCCCAACGCGTACAGCGTCTATCTTCCGCGGTAGCAGGGGCGGTGCCGCGATCGCGGCGGCCGCGCTCCTCGCTCTGGCCACGGGCTGCGGCTCGGGCACCGACGAACCGGCCGGCGGCTCCACGAGCACCACGAGCCACCCCACGAGCGCCGCGAGCCGTCCGGCGAGCCACCCGGTGAAAGACACCAGCATCACCGCCGAGCCGGGCGAGCGCTTCACGCTCACCGTCGACCAGAACGCCTCCACCCGCGAGTACTGGTACCTGGTCGACCCCGAGCCCGACAGCTCGGTGCTGGTCAGCCGCGGCCAGGACTACGCGTCGGACTCCGGCGACGAACCGGTGGACGGTGCCGGCGGCCGGCTCACCTTCACCTTCGAGGCCAAGGGCAAGGGGACCACCCGGTTCACGCTGCTGCACTGCACTTTCACCACCTGCCAGGGCAACACCTCCACCCTGCCCCCCGAGACGACCGGACCCTCCGCCTCCCCGACGGGGGCGGCCACCCCCTCCCAGGCACCCGAGCGCATCACCTACACCGTCACCGTCGGCTGAGCCGCAGCGGACCAGTCAGATGAGACGAGACACCCGAGGCCCCGCCATGAACGACGACGCCCCGTACCCGCCGGACCGCACGGACGACGAGCTGGCCCGGCTCGACATCACCCTCCTGCTGCGTTACGGCCTCGCCGCCGAGCCCGGCACCCGGCGCACCGCCCTGTTCGGCGACGGCGCCGCGGCCGCGGCCGTCATCCTCGACCGCCTCGGCACCGAGCCGCGCTCGGTCGCCTTCCTCGCCGACACCGTGCGCGCCGGCGGACTCGCCCGCGCCGCGGAGCTGCCCGAGCCCCTGCCCCGCCGGGAGGCGGCCGTCCTCGCACGGGAGTGGCTGCGGGCCGGCACCGAACTCGCGGGCGGGATCACCGCCGACGACACCGCGGCCACCTGGCTGCACGCCGTCGCGACCATCATCGAACTGAAGCAGTTGACCCGGGCGCGGGGCCGGAGCGCGTGATCTGAACAGCCGATCCGACGACGACGGCGGGTGCGGGGCCATCGGGCGGCTGCCGTGGGCTTCACGGAGAAGACCCGTCCCGGGCGGCCGCTGAGGGCCGACCGGGACGCCGGGCTCAGGCGAGGTCGAACCGATCGAGATTCATCACCTTGTTCCACGCTGCCACGAAGTCACGTACGAACTTCTCTCTCCCGTCCTGGGACGCGTAGACCTCCGAGACGGCTCGGAGCTGGGAGTGCGAACCGAAGATCAGGTCGACGGCGGTGGCGGTCCACTTGACCTCGCCGGTGACACGATCCCGGCCTTCGAACACGTTCTCGTCCGTTGCCGACGCCTTCCACTCCGTACCCATGTCGAGCAGATTGACGAAGAAGTCGTTGGTCAGGAGTCCCGGCCGGTGGGTGAAGACACCGTGGGGGGACCCCTTGAAGCCGGTGTTCAGGGCCCGCATGCCGCCGATCAGCACCGTCATCTCGGGAGCGGTCAGCGTCAGCAGGTTGGCGCGGTCCAGCATGAGGGTCTCCGGCGACAGCTTCTCGCCCTCCGGAAGGAAGTTGCGGAAGGCATCCGCCTTGGGCTCCAGCACGGCGAAGGACGTCGCGTCGGTCTGCTCCTGCGAGGCGTCCGTACGCCCCGGAGCGAACGGAACCGTGACGTCGTACCCGGCGTCCCTCGCGGCCTGCTCGACGGCCGCGCACCCGCCGAGGACGATCAGGTCGGCGACGGAGACCCGCGTTCCGCCGTTCTGGGAGAGGTTGAAGTCCTGCTGGATGCGCTCGAGCGCGCGCAGTACCTCGGTCACCTCGGGGAGGTCGTTCAGCTCCCAGTCCTTCTGCGGCGAGAGCCGGATCCGTGCTCCGTTCGCTCCGCCGCGCTTGTCGGTGCCGCGGAAGCTCGCCGCCGACGCCCAGGCGGTGGTGACCAGCTGGGAGAGGGGAAGGCCCGAGGCAAGGATCCTGCCCTTGAGGGCAGCGACGTCCTCGTCCCCGATCAGCTCGTGCTCGACGTCGGGAACGGGGTCCTGCCACAGCTGCGGCTCGGGAATCCACGGGCCGAGGTAACGCGAGCGGGGTCCCATGTCGCGGTGCAGCAGTTTGTACCACGCCTTGGCGAACGCCACCGCGAGTTCGTCCGGGTTCTCGTGGAACCTCTTCGTGATCGGGCCGTAGACCGGGTCCACCTTCAGCGCGAGGTCCGTCGTCAGCATCATGGGGGCGTGCCGCTTCGACGGATCGTGGGCGTCGCGGACGGTGTTCCTGGCCGCGGGATCCGAGGGAGTCCACTGGTGGGCGCCGGCGGGGCTGCTCGTCAGCTCCCACTCGTAGCCGTAAAGATTGTCCAGGTACCCGTTGTCCCACTTGATCGGCTCGGTGGTCCATGCACCCTCCAGACCACTGGTGAGCGCGTGCGGGCCCGTGCCGCTGCCGTAGGTGTTCCGCCAGCCGAGGCCCTGCTGCTCGATGGAGGCGGCTTCGGGTTCCGGGCCGATATAACTGGCCTCGACCGCGCCATGACACTTGCCGAAGGTGTGGCCGCCGACGATGAGTGCGACCGTCTCCTCGTCATTCATCGCCATGCGCCTGAACGTCTCCCGAACGTCCCGGGCGGCAGCCGACGGGTCCGGGTTTCCGTTGGGCCCCTCCGGATTGACGTAGATCAGTCCCATCTGTACGGCGCCGAAAGGACCGGTGAGTTCCCTGTCTCCGCTGTAGCGCTCGTCTCCGAGCCATGTGTCCTCGGGCCCCCAGAAGATCTCCTCGGGTTCCCAGATGTCCTCTCGCCCGAAACCGAACCCGAACGTCTTGAACCCCATGGATTCCATGGCACAGTTTCCGGCGAAGACCAGAAGATCGGCCCAGGAGATTGCCCGGCCGTACTTCTGTTTGACCGGCCAAAGCAGCCGGCGCGCCTTGTCCAGGCTCGCGTTGTCCGGCCAGCTGTTGAGGGGGGCGAAGCGCTGTGCGCCGCTGCCGCCACCGCCGCGGCCGTCCTCGATGCGGTACGTTCCCGCGGCATGCCAGCTCATCCGGATGAAGAGCGGCCCGTAGTGACCGTAGTCGGCAGGCCACCAGTCCTGCGATGTCGTCATCACCTCGAAGACGTCACGCTTCAACGCGTCGACGTCGAGGGTCGCGAACTCTTCCGCGTAGTCGAAGTCCTCGTCCATCGGGTTGGACCGGGGCGAGTGCTGGTGGAGAACCTGAAGGTCCAGCTGATTCGGCCACCAGTCCCGGTTCGTCCTGGGCCGCCGAGTAGGGGTGGGTGTCGGTGAAGGGATTGCCGGATTCTCGCTTTCACTGCCGGACATGCCCGTCCTTCTTCCTGTCTCGGTGTTCCGTCTGCCGGCTGCCGGTCTTGACGTCGCCTGCTTTGCGGGTGTCGAGCACGTCGACCCACGCAATCAGCGCGTCATGGCACCCACCGGCTGGAAAAGGTGTGGTGTCGCGTCCGTATGGTCGCGCACCGCAGACCACACCTCTATGAAACACGCAGAGCACCCCGCATGACAGTCGTGAGAGAAAGGGGTGGCCTTTCTGCTCCCTTGCCGATTTCCAACGCAAGCCGAATCGAATACGACAGCCCGTGAGCAGTCGTCCACCCGTGGTCGGAGGTCTCGCAGCGAGGGCAGGGCCCGGCTGACCGCGTCGGGGTGCTCGCGTGGCCCGGCGGGCAGCCGCAGCACCGGGTTCGACGACCGGGCGCGCAGCCCCTGGACGCCCGCGGCCCCGTACTCGTCGCAGACGGTGCGGTCCTCGACGAACGCCCTCGTGCGCGCCGCCTCCTTCACGGGCTGCCAGTCGGAGTCCTTCGAGCCGCGCCCGACGTCGTCCACGGCGACCCGGGTGACGGTGCACGGGGCCCGGAGCTCGACGACGGGCCTCCTCGGGGGAACGGACGGCCATCGAGCGGGTGAGACCGGCAATGTTCTGGAGCACCTCGCGCACGGTGGCCTCGCAGCCAGGGGCGAGGGTGGCCGTCAGGAGGACGGCCGCCTTGGCGGGCGGTGCAGCGCGGGCTGGGGTGCAGCCATGCGATTCCCGTCGGACCGACAAGATGTCAGGGCGGATGAAATACGCGCGATCACCGAATCCGCGCGCTGGGGGTGGCGCAGTCCGGATGGCAGGCCGGAAATGCCGGACCTAGCCTGATCGAAGGTGTCGTTTTGTCCCCTTGCATCCCTTCGTGAAGGGTTGAGCGTCGTGACCACCAGCAAGGACGAGCACGAACCCACGGTGAAGCCCCGCGTGGGGCCCGATGCGCAGGGGGAGCCTGAATTCCATCCGTACCACCACCCGGCGGCCGGCTGGGGTGCGGCCAAGAGTGTGACGCGCTTCCTGGTGCGTGAGCGCGCTCTTCCGGTGGACGGGCCGCGGGCGATCATGAAGATGAACCACGAGCGGACCGGGTTCGACTGCCCGGGCTGCGCCTGGCCGGACGACACCAAGGGTCTCCATCTCGACATCTGTGAGAACGGCATCAAGCACGTCACGTGGGAGATGACCCGCAAGCGGGTGGGGCGCGAGTTCTTCGCCGCCCATTCGGTGACCGAGCTGTCCGGGTGGACCGACCACGACCTCGAGGATCAGGGTCGGTTGACCGAGCCGATGGTGTACGACCCCGACACGGACCACTATGTGCCCATCGCCTGGAAGGACGCCTTCGAGCTCGTCGGCCGGACCCTGCGCGAACTGGACGACCCGAACCAGGCGTCGTTCTACACCTCGGGACGGCTCGGCAACGAGGCCACGTTCCTCTACCAGCTCATGGCTCGTGAACTCGGCACGAACAACCTGCCGGACTGCTCCAACATGTGCCACGAGGCCAGCGGCCGGGCCATGCAGGCGTCCCTGGGCACCGGCAAGGGCACGGTCGACCTCAAGGACTGGGAGACCGCCGACGCGCTGTTCATCTTCGGCGTCAACGCCGCCTCGAACGCGCCACGGATGCTCACCGCGCTCGCCGAGGCGTACCACCGCGGCGCACAGATCGTGCACGTCAACCCGCTCGTCGAGGCCGCCGCCACACGGGCGATCATCCCGCACGACTTCAAGGACATGGCCACCTTCCACGCCACGAAGACGTCCACGCTCAACCTTCAGCCTCGTATCGGCGGCGACATGGCGCTCGTCCGCGGCATGGCCAAGGCGGTCCTGGAACAGTCCGCGACCGACCCCAAGGCACTGGACCAGGAGTTCATCGACCGCCACACCATCGGTTTCAAGGAATACCGGGCGCTGTGCGAGGCGACGCCCTGGGAGGTGATCGAGCGGCAGTCGGGGCTCAGCCGGGATGACGTCCTCAAGGCAGCGCGGGTGTACGAGGAGGCCGACCGCAGCATCGTCAGCTGGTGCCTGGGGCTCACCCAGCACGAGCACGGCGTCGACACGGTCCGGGAGATCATCAACCTGCTGCTGCTCCGCGGGAACCTGGGACGGGAGGGGGCGGGTCCCTCTCCCGTGCGCGGTCACAGCAACGTGCAGGGCAACCGCACCTGCGGCATCGACCACCGCCCGACCGAGGAATTCCTGGACCGTCTCGCCGAGGTGTGCTGCATCGACCCGCCGCGCGCGCACGGCCTGGACACGGTCCACACCGTCAAGGCGATGCACAGCGGGGACGTGAAGGTGTTCGTCGGCATGGGCGGCAACTTCGCGCTCGCGGCACCGGACACCCCGTATACGTACGCGGCGCTGAAGCAGTGCGAGCTCACCGTGCAGGTGAGCACGAAGCTGAACCGCAGCCACATCGTCCACGGCCGCCGGGCGCTGATCCTGCCGTGCCTCGGCCGCACGGAGAAGGACCACCAGCGAAAGGGCATCCAGAGCACCTCGGTCGAGGACTCGATGAGCATGGTCCACCTGTCGATCGGCATGAAGCGGCCCGCTTCGCCGCACCTGCTCTCCGAGCCGGCCATCATCGCCGGGATGGCGCGCGCCTCACTGCCGGACAGCGAGACGCCGTGGGAGTGGTACGTCGAGGACTACGACCGGATCCGCGACACCATGGCCAAGGCCCTGGACGGCTTCGAGGACTTCAATCGGCGGGTGCGCCTGCCGCTCGGCTTCCGCATCAAGCAGCCGGCCCGGGAACTCGTCTTCCTGACCCCGTCCGGGCGCGCCGAGTTCTCCACCGCCGAGCTGCCCGACGTCATCCCGGCCCCGGGCACCTTGGCGCTGGGCACGATGCGGTCGCACGACCAGTGGAACACCACGATCTACTCCGACAACGACCGCTACCGCGGCATCAAGAACCTGCGCACACTGGTGTTCATGAACCGGGCCGACATGCGCGAGCGCGGTATCGCCGACATGAGCCCGGTCGCCATCACGAGCACCGCGGCGGACGGCAGCCGACGGCACCTCGACGGCTACCTGGCCGTTCCGTACGACATCCCGCGCGGATGCGCGGCCGGCTACATGCCGGAGATGAACGTGCTGTGCGCGCTCGGCGACTACAGCACCCAGAGTGACCAGCCGATCATGAAGCACGTCAAGGTCACCATCAGCTCCTCCTCCTGAGCAGGGCTCCCCGTGGAGCGGCTCGTCCGGGCGTCAGCGCCCCTGGACGAGCCGCTCGAGCAGCAGGTACGCACGCTGCTCCGCGGCGGCCAGCTCGATCGGGTCGATCTCCGCCTGCCACAGCTCGCCCGCCGCCGCGTCGTCGGCCTCGCGCAGCTCTACCACGGCCGCCGCCAGACGGGTCTGGGCGACGAGGTGCGAAGGCTCGGCGTGCTCCGCCAGCGCCCGTTCCGCCCGCGCGCAGGCCGCGGTGCACGCGGCCAGTGCCCGCTCCGCCCGTACGGCCGCGTGGTCGTGGACCACCACGAGCGCGCAGAGCAGCGCGATGACGACGCCGAGCGCACTGCTCAGCGCCCGGTCCACGACGAGGGCCCCGGCGGGCGCGGGCGCGGTCAGGTCGCTGAGCAGCAGCGCCAGCGGCGTCAGGAACACGACGCCAAGTCCGTAGTTGCGGGCGACGACGTACTCCAGCAGGAACTCCAAAAGCACGATCACGAGGACCAGCACCACCGGGCCGGGCTCCAGGGCCAGCAAGCCGAGCGCGAGGCCCAGTCCGGCGACGGTGCCCAGGGTGCGCTGCACCGCGCGCTGCGCGGCGGTGCGCACGTTGATCGAGTGGAGCACTGCAGCGGCAGAGATCGCTGCCCAGTAGCCGTGGCCGAGGCCCAGGGCGAGGGCCGCGCCGCCCGCGAGGCTTGTGCCGATGACCATCCGCAGCGCCGGCACCAGAAGCACCGACACGCGGCCGTGGCAGCCGTGGCCCGGGCCCGTCACCAGCTCCGCGGCACGCAGTTCGGCTGCGCGCGGGGTGGAGGGGGCGTCCGGCGCCGGTCCGGGGCCGGACGGGGCGGCCCGGGCGTCCGCGAGCGGCCCCGTCAGCTCGGGTACGACATCCGGGGCCCGGGCGCGGCGGCTCACGAGCAGTCGGACCTGCACGCGCAGCTGCCCCGCCAGGCCGGCGGGATCGTCCGGCGGGCGGCTCGCGGAGCCGATCGACAGCGACCAGGACAGGTCGGTCAGGACGACGCAGGTGTCGCCCCGGCCGCCCGGCTTCCGCCGCTCCCCGGCCGTCGGGGGCATGCGGCCGATCGTCCGATACGCCTGCAGCACCGCGGCGGTCGCCCGGTGCCGCGCGAGCCCGTCGCCCTTCCCCGCGCCGATCGCCTCCAGCAGGCCCGCGAGTTCACGCAGCGCGGCGGCGACGGCGAGCCGCTGCGGCCGGTCGGGGTGCACGAGGCGGCCCGACACGCCCAGCAGCCAGGCCACGGCCGCGCCCAGGGCGGCCAGGCCGGTGTGCGGAAGGACGTCGGACGGCTCGGGCGATCCGTTGGCCGCCACGGCGAAGGAGAACAGCAGCAGCACGGCCCCGAGCCCGCTCAGCCGTGCCGCGTCGCAGGCGAACTTCGCGAGGCCGGCAACCAGCGCCGTGACCGCCACCACCACGGCGGCGCCCGTTCCCCCGTCCTGCGGACGGGCCCAGGCCCCGAGCGTCGAACCGCCGCCCACGCAGGCCGTCATGGCCACCGCGACCACCGCGAGCACGCGGGCCCGGCGCGCGTACGGCAGGTTGCGGCCGAAGGTGGTCGTGAAGGAGCCGAGCATCGCGTACACGGCCTGGTCGGCGCGGCCCGCGAGCGCCATCGGTACGGCGGGCAGCGCCATGGCCAGTGCGGCCCGCAGGGCGAAGGACAGCGCGCCGTCCACGCTGTGCAGGGCGAGTGCGCCCCGAGGCGAGAGCGCGCTTCCCACGCGCGTGGCCGGACTCCGTCGGCCGCGCGAGGTCACCACGGAGAACGGAGGGCGCAAACGTGACATACGCGGTGTATAGCACCTGCAGGCGCAGCCTTGTGGCCGGCCGACAGCGTGCCCCCACCCACTCCTCGTCGCCGTCGGAGAAGACCTGATGCTTTCCAGAGCGGCACCTCGTGCTCAGGGTCCTCGACCAGGCGGGCGCGGGCCGCGAACGCCTCGGCGCGGTGCGGGCACGGGACGGCGGCGATCACCGCGATGTCGCCGACGGCCGGTGGGCCGGTGCGGTGCACGGCGGCAAGCGTCGGCATGACTCCTGAAAGACCTGGGGATGTGGAGTCGCGCTCCGGCGCGGCTTCGGCGTGAGATCGGTTGCGCTCGCACGAGTGGTTCCCGGGAGCGGTGCAGGAGCGCCTGCCCGAGCAGCCGACCCGCCGCAGGAAGGCACTCCCCGGTGCGAAATACTCTCCCGATGAGTGCACGCACTTCCCCGATCACCCAGCCGATCACGATACGGAGGGCAGTCGCGCGGGATGCCAAACGGCTCACGCGGCTCGTGCGTGGCTCAGACGCCTACGAGGGTAAGTACGCGGCCGCGGTGGCGGGCTACCGGGTCGGTCCTGATTACATCGAGGCCCACCGCGCCTTCGTAGCCGTCGGCGCCGACGAGCATGGAGGCCGGGTCGTCGGGTTCTACTCGCTCGTACTCGCTCCCCCGGAGCTCGACCTGCTGTTCGTCGCCAACGATGCGCAAGGACGTGGTATTGGACGGCTGCTCGTCGCGCACATGCAGTCCGAGGCCCGTGCCGCCGGGCTCGACCGTGTCAAGGTCGTGTCGCATCTTCCCGCCGAGGACTTCTACCACCGCGTCGGTGCGGTGCGGACCGGGACCGCGCTCGCGAACCCGCCCGCCGTGCCGTGGGACCGTCCCACATTCGAGTTTCGCATTCCTTCGGAATGACGCGGTGTGCCGGTTCGCAGGGCACCGGCTTCGCCTGCACGGTGGCTGGCATGCAGGAGGCCGCTGGACGCCGGGCGCTCCGTGTGTGCGGTCGTCTCTGCCCCGGCGGGGTCGGGGGGATCGCCTGCGCCAGTGGCCTCTCCCGGCGACTCCCTCGCCTCCGGCACTCCCGTAGGGCGTTGCAGGATGCGTAGCCCTTCTTCGGGGTGCCGGCGCCCTGCAGCATCTCCGGGCGGAACCGCCGGCCCGCCCAGCGCTACGGCGTGGGGGGCCGCTGCGGGGAGCGGAGCACGAGCAGGGTGATCTCGCTCGGGGCGAAGACGCGGAAGGGCGGGCCCCAGAAGCCGGTGCCGCGGCTGGTGTAGAGGAGCGTGCGGGTGCCGTGGCGGCTGAGGCCGGCGAGGGCGGGCTGGTCGATGCGGACCAGGTGGTGGAAGGGCCAGATCTGGCCGCCGTGGGTGTGGCCGGAGAGCTGGAGGTCGACGCCGCCGGCTGCCGCCCGGTCGATGAACTTGGGCTGGTGGGCCAGGAGCAGGACGGGGTGGTCGGGGTCGGCGCCGTGCAGGGCTCCGGCGAGGTGGGCGCCGTGGCCGGCGAGGCCGGAGGACTCGGCGGTGACGTCATCCACGCCGGCGACCACGAGGGTGTCGCCTCCGCGTTCGAGCAGCAGATGGCGGTTGCGCAGCGGCTCCCAGCCCAGCTCGTCCATCAGGTCGACCCAACCCTGGGCCTCGCTGTAGTACTCGTGGTTGCCGGTGACGTAGACCCGAGCCCGGGTGGCCTGCACGGTGCCGAGTGGGGCGGCCTGGGCGCGGCGGCGTTCGGCCGTGCCGTCCGCGATGTCCCCGGTGTGGCAGACCAGGTCGGCCTTCAGCGTGTTGACCGTCTCGCAGACCCGCGCCGACCAGCGGGCGCGGTCGAGCGGGCCGTAGTGGGTGTCGGTGATGAGGACGACGCGGGTGCCGTCCAACCCGGCCCCCAGGCGCGGAAGTTGCACGTCCAGGCGGCGTACCCGCGGTACCCGGCGGGCCTCGGCGTACCCCCAGGTGAGCAGCACGGTGGCTGCGCCGAGGACCGACCAGGTGACGATCCGGGCCCGGTCCTGGCCGTCGCCGACGCCGGTCACGGTCAGGGCGAGCCGCAGCGGGACGCCGAGCACGACGGACCAGGTGAACAGGGTCCAGATGATGCCCAGCAGGGTGTCTCCGACGATCGCCGCCCAGTCCTGCTGGCGCCGGCCGTGGCCGCGCACCATCGCGAGCGGCATACCGATCAGGCCGAGGGCGAACAGGGCGGTGCCGGCGAGCGTGACAGGGAGCGGCCAGTGCTGGCCGGTGTGCAGCAGCAGCCAGCAGGGCACGGTCCACAGCAGGACGGGGGCGATCAGGGGGAGGTAGCGCATCAGGCGGTGCAGTCGGCTCTGCTGAGTCGCGTGCGCCGTACTGTCGGCGGATCGGGTTTCGCTGGTGTCGGTCACGCTTCCCCTCCTTGAGCAACCAGGATGCCGTCGCGCGCACTGTATCCGGCCGTCCCGGACCGGCCGGACGGACGGGGTGCTCATGGTGGGCAGCCCCATGTGGCGAGGTGGCCTCCGAGTTCGCCCCCGGCTCACGCGGTTGGTGACTCTGCTCCTGACCGGGGCCGCGGCGGCTTCGAACGGTGAGGCGCGGAAGCCCCGAAAGCATGGGGCTGTGTGAGAGGTGAGGAACCCGTGCGACGTCCGCGTACCGCTGCGCTCGTCAAGCGCAACGCCCGCTGCAATACCGTAACGGGAGGTATCGATGCCACGACCGAGAGGGTGTCCGACAGGCAGTACATGCCTGGGCCCTCGTGCCGTGCACGGCTTCAGTGCACTACCCGAGGAGTGGTTTCCCAGGGCGGAAGCGGCCGTAGGGCCACCAGGTGGGTAAGTGGTCGCCATGGACGAGGATGACGCGGACGCGGCGCTGCGAGCGGTGCTCGACCAGCTGGCGTTCGCCACTCGGAGCGCGGCGGCGCTGTCGAGCACGCTGGACGCGGTCGAGGGGCTCAGGCGGGTGTGCCGGGTGCTGGTGCCGGGACTGGCCGATTGGTCCGCGGCCGACCTGATGGACGAGGACGGCGCCGTCGAGCGGGTCTGTTTCTCACACCGCGACCCCAACGCCGCCCTGACCGGCCTGACGGGACCGTTGCCGCCGGTGCCGGAGACGGCGACAGGCCCGCTGTCCCGGGTGCTTCGCGGCGCCGGCCCGCTGCTGTTGTCGGCCGGGCGGCTGCCGACCGGGCAGGAGGCGTCCGATCCGCTGCACACGGCAACCATGCAACCGTTCGCCCGACTCGGGGGAGACTCCGTGATCGTGGCACCCTTGCGGGCACGCCGGAGAGTGCTGGGTGCGCTGACCCTGGTCAGGGGCGAGGGGCACCCTCCGTGGGGCGAGGCGGACCTGGCGCTGGTCGAGGACCTGACCCACCGCATCGCGCTGGCTCTCGACAACGCCAGGCTCTACGCCGAGACCCAGGCCGTCGCCGAGCGCCTCCAGCGCTCCCTGCTGCCGGACCTGCCCGTCGTACCAGGTCTGCGCATCACCGCCCGCTACTCCCCGGCGGGCACCACAGCACGGATCGGCGGTGACTGGTACGACAGCTTCGTCCTGCCGGAAAGCGGTGACACCACTCTGATCATCGGCGACGTCACCGGACACGATCTGCATGCCGCCGTGACCATGAGCCAGATGCGGAACATGCTGCGTGGCATCGCCTGCGACCGCCGGGAGCCCCCCGGCGTGATCCTGCGCCGCTTGGACCTCGCAGTCGACGCCCTCTACAGCCACCGGACCGCCACCTGCGTGTACGCGCTGCTCAAGGGCCAGGAAGGAGGGCCGTACCAGCTGGAATGGGCGAGTGCCGGACATCCACCGCCCCTGCTGGTCACCGCGGACGGCGACACCACCTACCTCTGGGAAGCACACGGCCTGCTGCTGGGCGTCGACCCGCACGCCGAACGGCCCAGTGCCTGCCTGCCCCTGCCCGAGGGCAGCACCCTGCTGCTGTACACGGACGGTCTGATCGAACGGCGCGGCGAATCCCTGGATCACGGCATGACCCGGCTCCGGCAGCACGCTGCCGCCTTGGTCGACCAGGACCTCGACGAGCTGAGCGACGAGCTGATGAACGGACTCGCGGCAGGGGCCCACGACGACATCGCCCTGCTCGCCCTGCGACTGCCACGGTCGGACGACGGCGTCTCGCCCTGAGGCCAAGTCGAATGCTCGCCGTACGCGATGTTCCTGCGACCGTGACGCCTAGGTGTGCGCGCGCTGGCAAGGAGACAATGCAAGACCCGGGAGCATGGGGGCGGCCTGCCGAGCAGCGAGGAGGGCGAGGACTAGTGGGCCAGGAGATCGACATTCACGTCAGCACGCATCCGAGTCCGTCCGGCCAGGCGGATCCGGTCGAGCGGCTTCGGCAGGAGAACGTCGCACTGCGCAATCGGATGCTCGCGCACGCGGCCGTGGCCGCCGCTGAGGGGATCCTCAAGGAGCGATACCGTCTCGCCTCCCTGGAGGAGGGGTTCGAGCTGCTGCGCCGTACTTCTCAGCGGCACAACGTCAAGCTCCATACACTTGCGGACGCGGTCATCCGCATCGCCGGGCCGGACGAGCGGACCGGCGCCTGGTTTCCCGACCGCGCCCGGGCCGGCGCCCCCCGGCTTCCCGGGCTCCGGCTGTCCGGCAGCACAAGCTCGACGGCTCCGCAGGGCGCGGTCCTCGGCGCGGGGCTGCGCCGCGTACTGGAGATCACCGAGACCGCCATGGGCAATGTGCAGCTCGCCGAGGGCGGACTGCTGCGCCTGGAGAAGCACTCCGGGCTCGGTCGGCAGTTCACGGACTTCTTCGCCTTCGTCGACCACTCCGGCACCGCATGCGCGCAGGCCGCCCGGGACCGCCGGCAGGTGACCATTCGCGACGTCGCCACCGCCACCGTCTTCGACGAGGATTCCCGGCACGTGATCCTGCACGCCGGCAGCCGCGCTTGTCACAGCGTTCCGCTGCTCGACGAGCGTGGTGCCTTGTTGGGAGTGATCTCGTCGCATCACGCCCGGCCGATCGCCGGCTTCACCCGCAGCCAGCTCGCGGCCCTGCACGAAACCGCCGACGTGGTGGGCCGCTGGCTGGCATGGCACCGACGCACCGTCATCCTGGACGCCCTGGAGGATCTCCAGCGCACGGCGTCCCAGGCGTACTGAGCGGCTGTTCGGCCCGGCTTGGCCCCGGTGCTCCAAAGCGAGCGGTCCAGGTGCTTGCCCGTCCAGGTCAGAGGCAACCCGAACCCTCCACGAGCACCTCGAACGAACTCCAAAGCTCCAGTGCGTGATCAGCGACCGCCGGAAGTCCGGCGTGCGACGTTTCGGTCAGATGGGTTCGGGGACACGTCGGTCGGAGGTCGCGTCGCGTGCGGGTTCGGAAGTGAGCTGGCATTCAATTCGTCCGCCCGCCCTGCCGTCCGGATCAGATCGCGGGCGGCAGAGCTGTGCTGCGTGATGACCACACCGATCGCTTGGTCTACCACGGTGTGGGAGATGACGGCCTGACCTGGATGACGGGTGTGCGTCCGCGCCGGGACCAGGTCCGTGCGGTGGGCGGCGTCATCGAGAAGCCGGCTTCGTCTTCCAAGCACAGCCAGGCGTCGAGCGCCGCCACGGACCTTCCACCTGCGGCCAGGTCTCCTTCACCCAGCCTGCGACGGCCTCCTCGTCGCGCTCGACCGCTCGGCGGGCCGGGGCAACCGCATGTACGCGCTCGGCCGGCGGGTGTTGCATCAGCGGCTCGCGCCGGTGTCGCCATTGTCGTGAGGAGAATTCCGGTGTCTCCTGCCGCCCGGAGCGGAGTCGTCCCCCTTCTCTTCCAACAGTTCGAGGAGCGCGGCATCCGCCCTCTTCTGATCTTCTTTCGTCAGCTCGACCGGCGCATTGTTGTAGACGGTGTAGCGACTCGGATCGATGATGTTGGCGGCTCGCAGGGTGAACGTCAGCAGGCGGCGCCACCCCTTGCGGTGACCGACCCGCACTTGCAGCTGGACCGTGTAGTCACGGGCCTCCGGCATGAACCCCGAGAACGGTGCCTCGAACTCGACGAAGAGCTGTTGCGCTTCTCTGCCGGGCACGACGAAGCCCGCCGGCAGCTTCGCGTCCTCGTCCGGCCCCGGCTGGAGGCGCGAGGGCGAGGACACCCACAGAAGCGGCAGGTGGGAAGCGGGCTCGTCAGGGAAGGTCAGGATGAGGTCCTGGACGACTATCGGCTTGGGGCCGGTGTTGTGAAGGACGAGCGGGAGCCGCAGGCGGGCGGTGGATGAGTGGACGATCGCTGCGAAGGCATGAGGCTCCCACGTCTTCAGGCGCCCTTGTCTGGCGTTGAGCCACCAGAACGACGCGACAGTGAAGAGCAGTGCGCAGGCCGACACGACGCCGGCGCCTGTGAGTGATGAGGACGCGGCCTGATCGGCCGCGGTCATCAGCGGAACCACAGATTCAGTGTGCCAGGCCCGGCGTGGGCACGCTCACAGGACTCAGGGACCTCCGCCGCGGGTTCATGTCATGAGTCGATACCGACAAGGAGCAGGAGATACCAGGCGACCAGTGCGGCGCACACCGCCGCCGGGACGAGTTTCGGCAACCTGTCTCCCTTGCGCACGTGCGTGGTCACAGCACCGGCGAGAAGTATCAGGAGCCCGACGCCGGCCGGCCCTCCGAACAGCGGCAGGACCGGCCCGAGGGCCACACCGATGGCGCCTGCCAGCTCCAGCGCACCGATCACCCGGTAGGCCGCGGGGGTGAAGCCGGCGTGGGCGGCCAGCTCGCGCATCGGACCGAGCGCCATGATCTTGGCCACGCCGAGCAGGGCGAAGATCAGCACGATGAGACAGGCCAGGGCGGTGGAGAGGCTCATGAGGCGTCCTTGACGGTGTGCGGGTGACGGGCCTGGCGGCGTTCCGTTCCCACGCGGGCGAAGTAGGCGACGAGGTCCGGGTTGTCGACCGCCGAGGGATTGAGGACCTGCTCCGCGGGGGCTCCCTGGAGAAGACGCTTGACCGGGACTTCGAGCTTCTTGCCGGTCCTGGTGTGCGGGATTGCCGGCACCGCGATGATCTCGTCGGGGACGTGGCGGGGGGAGGCGCCGGTGCGGATGGCGTCGCGGATCCGGTCGCGCAGGGCCTCGTCCAGACCGACCCCGTCGGCAAGGACCACGAACAGCGGCATCCAGTAGCCGCCGTCGGGTTCCTCCACGCCGATGACGAGGGCCTCGGTGAGCTCGGGGAGGCGTTCGACGATGTCGTGGATGTCGGCGCTGCCCAGGCGCACGCCGTTGCGGTTGAGGGTGGCGTCGGAGCGGCCGTGGACGATCACCGAGCCATGGGAGGAGAGGGTGATCCAGTCGCCGTGCCGCCACACGCCCGGGTAGGCGCCGAAGTAGGTGTCGCGGTAGCGGCTGCCGTCAGGATCGTTCCAGAAGTACAGCGGCATGGAGGGCATGGGACGGGTGACGACCAGTTCGCCTACCTGGTCGACGACCGGCCGTCCTGCGTCGTCGTAGGCCGCGAGTGCGACGCCGAGGTGGGGGGCGGACAGCTCGCCGGCCCAGACGGGCGTCGTGGGGGCGCTGCCGGCGAAGGCGGAGACGACGTCGGTGCCGCCGCTGGTGGAGGCCAGCTGGATTCCCGCACCCACGTGGTCGCGGACCCAGGGGTACGCGGAGGCGGGCAGGGCGGAGCCGGTGCTGCCGATGGCGCGGATGGCCGACAGGTCGTGAGCGGAGGGTTCGACGCCCAGTTTGGCCATGGCCAGCAGGTACTGGGGGCTGGTGCCGAAGACGGTGACCTTGTGGCGGGCCGCCAGCTCCCACAGGACGTCGGGGTGCGCCACCGGCGCGGGGCTGCCGTCGTAGGTGCAGGTGGCGGCGCCGGTCAGCAGGGTGGAGACGACCAGGTTCCACATCATCCAGTGGGTGGTGGTGTACCACAGCAGGCGGTCCCCGACGCCCAGGTCGCAGTGCAGGCCGAGGATCTTGAGGTGTTCGAGCAGGACGCCGCCGTGCCCGTGGACGATGCCCTTCGGCAAGCCCGTGGTGCCGGAGGAGAAGACGATCCACAGAGGGTGGTCGAACGGCACCGGGGTGACGGTGAGGTACTCGGTACGGGTGGCGGCGTCGTCCCAGGGGACCGTCAGGCCCGTGTGCCGGGTCTCGGGCCAGGTATTGCCCAGGTGATCCACGAGCACCGTGGCCTTCAGGCTGGGCAGGGCGTCGGCCAGTTCGAGGGAGGCGGCGCGGCGGTCGTGCGTGGTGCCGTTGAAGAGGTAGCCGTCCGCCGTGATGAGCACCGTGGGTTCGAGCTGGGCGAAGCGGCCGGCCGCGGCCCTGGGTGCGTAGTCCTGGCCGCACACCGACCACACGGCGCCCAGGCTGGCGGTGGCGAGGAAGGCGATGACGGCGTGCGGGGTGTTGGGCAGGTATCCGACCACCCGGTCGCCCTGTCCGACGCCCAGGTCGCGCAGGGTGGCCGAGACGGAGGCGACCCGGGCGCGCAGCTGCCGGCCCGTGATCTCGTAGCCGGTTCCGGTCTCGTCCAGCGCGGTGATCGCGGGAGCGTCCGGGTGCAGGTTGCGCAGCGCGTGGTGGGCGTAGTTGAGGGTGGCGCCGGGGAACCAGCGCGCGCCGGGCATGGTCTCCTCGGTCAGTACCCGCTCGTACGGGGTGGTCGCGTCGACGTCGAAGTACTCCCATACCCCGGCCCAGAATCCCTCCAGGTCGGTGACGGACCAATGGTGCAGGGCCTGGTAGTCGGTGGGGTCCTGGATCCCTTCGGCACGCTGTTGCCTGGCGGCCCAGCGGGCGAAGTCCGCGATACGGCTGCCGGCGACCGCATTCGGGTCGGGCGACAGGAATGGTCTCGAATATGGCGTGGGGTGCTGGGTGGTCATGGCGCGGTGCTCCTCGGCAGGGGGACGGACCGGGCTTCGGCGGTATGGCGGGCCGTGTGCAGCAGGGAGGCCCAGGCGGTGGAGTCCGGGAAGGCGCCGGTGCCGGCAGGGACGGCGCTCATCACGGCGCGGTCGGGCCGCAGCACAACCGCGTCCGCCCGGCCCCGTTCCAGCCAGTCGGCCAGGGTGCCGTCGTCGTCGAGGTCGTCGACGTGGATCGTCGGTGCGTCCAGCGCCATGGCCACGGCCGTCATCTGCGGGGTGGGCGGGACAGCGGTCAGGACGGTGAAGGAGTCTCCCAGCACGTCATCCAGTCGGACTCGCCTGCCGTCGGTGATCACCCAGGGCTGTGGGCAGAAGGTGCCGGCCGGCCCGCGTTTGACGAGCCCGGGACGGCGCCGTACGAGCGGGCCGGCGGTCAGCGCGGGGCTGAGGTCACGGCTCACCGCAGAGGTCACTCCGGGCACGCGGCAGGCCATGCCCACGGCGGCCCGGCGGAGCGCCGCGGCGTGGTCCTGTCCACCCGTCATGGCCCAGCCCATGGCCACCGCGAGCCGGATCACATGGCGGGCGTGCGGTTTGCGCTCGCCCTCGTAGGTGTCCAGCAGCCTGTCGTCTGCGCCCTGGCGGAGAACGCGGGCGAGTTTCCAGGTCAGGTTGCGGGCGTCGCGCAGGCCCGCGCACAGGCCCTGCCCGATGAACGGTGGGGTGAGGTGGGCGGCGTCGCCGAGCAGGAAGACGCGCCCCCGGCGCCACCGGTCGGCGAGGCGGGCCCGGAAGGTGTACTGCGCCTGCCGGATCACCTCGAAGTCGTCGCCCCCCGAGGCGTCGGACGGCACGTCCACCCACGGGGCGACCAGCTCGCGCAGGAGAACCCGGCCGTCCGGGCCGTCCAGGTGTACGTCGGCGGGCAGCCGGAACTCCCAGCGGTAGCGGTCCTCGCCGAGGCGCATGAAGGTGGCGGGCTGGTTGGGGCAGCAGATCTGGTCGACGCCTTCCCATGTGCGCACCGGGCGACTGGTGCGTACGTCGATGACCCGCCAGCTCTCCTCGAAGTGCAGGTCCTCCCACACGGCGCCGATGGCGTCACGGGTGAGACCGCCCGCGCCGTCACAGCCGAGCACGGCGTCGGCCCATACGTGCTCCTCGTCCGTGCCGCCCTCCCGCCGGAAGGTCACCCGGACCGGAGCCGTACCGTCGGTGTCCTGGGTGACGGACACGACCTCCACCCCGCCCCACAGCTCGCACTCCGGGCGGCGCGCAAGAGCGGCGCGCAGCAGGCGCTCCAGGTCCGGCTGGTCGAACATGCTCGTCTGGGGGAAGCCGTGGTGGCCGTGCGGCGACCGCGCGAATTCGGCGATCACGCGGTGCCGGGAGTCCAGCAGTCGCAGGCCGCGCGCCGGTCGGGCGAGGGCGGCGAACTCCTCGTGGACGCCGGCACTTTGCAGGATCCGGCGCACCTCGTCGTCCACGACGACGGCGCGTGGCAGGGGGTAGACGTCCCGGTGGCGTTCCAGGAGGAGGCTGGGCACTCCGTGCCGGGCGAGCAGGAGCGCCGCCGTGACTCCGACGGGCCCCGCACCGATGATCACCACCGGTCTGCGGGCTGCGGCGCTCACGTCGCGTCCGCCACGGCGGTGCGCTGCTCGCCCAGGTCGATGTGCCCGTCGGGGGTGGAGATCGTGGCCGTGACGAGGTCGCCGTTGCGCAGGTAGCGGGGGTTCTTGGCCTGGCCGTTGAAGAACGCCTTCCACTTCAGCGCGGGCGGCAGCAGGGCGGCGATCTTCTCGACCGGCTTGGGCGGGGCCTTCAGGGCGGTGCCGCCGGGAGTGCCGGTGAGCAGCAGGTCACCCGGGTCGAGGTTCTGGAAGCGGGCGAGCAGGGTGAGCGCCTGCGCGGGCCGTACGATCATGTCGGCGAGCGTGCGGTCCTGACGCGGCACGCCGTTGACCGACAGCCGCAGTCGCAGGTCGATCAGGCGGGCGAAGTCCTCGGGCTCCAGCAGGGCCAGGTACGGCCCGGTCGGGGTGAAGGTCGGGTAGGACTTGCTCTCGTAGAACTGGGTCTTGGTCAGCTGCACGTCGCGGGCGCTGACGTCGTTGGTCAGGACGAGCCCGGCGACATACGAAGGCAGGTCCCGCTCTTCCACGACGGTGCCCACCGGCAGCGGCGCACCCATGACGAGGCCGAGTTCCACCTCGTAGTCGAGGAACCTCACGTGCGCCGGGCGGACGATCGCCTCGTGCGGACCGCTGACCGAGCCGGACGCCTTGCGGAAGAAGGCGGGCGGTATGTCGCCGGTGAAACCGGAATCCTTCGCGTGGCTGCGGTAGTTGACCATCTGGGCGACCACCCGGCACGGGGTGGTGACCGGGGTGAGCGCCACCAGGTCGGCGACGGGCGTACCACTCTCGCCGGAGGCGGCGGCCTCCCGTACGGCGGCGCGGTCGGCGAGCAGGTCGGCGGTGGTGACCGCCTTGGTCTCGATGCGGACGGCGCGCTCGTCGCGGACGACCCACCAGCCGTCGCCGGTGCGCAGAACGTCGGTGCTCATGAGTTCATCGCTTTCATCAGGCCCAGCAGGCGTGCGGGGTCGAGTTCGTTGTCGTCGCGCAGGGCCGTCATGACCTCGCGGAGCTTGGCGGGGGAGGGGCTGGTGCCCAGGAAGTCGCGGGTGACGGGCGGGCCCCACTGGGCCAGGCCGCTCGCCGACATCGGCGCCCATCCGGGTTCGAGGTCGCAGGAGAACAGGTCGCCGTCGGCGAAGTGCTCCAGCATGAAGCGGTCGGGGTCGCGCCAGTAGTCGAAGAGCTGGCTGCCCTGGATGTGCCGGCCGATGCCCCAGCTGCGCTGGTAGCCGCGCTCGGCCAGGTACTCCCCGCCGGCGGCGATCGCGTCGAGGTCGGTGACCTGGTAGGCGGAGTGGACGTAGCCGGTCCCGGGCCCGAGGTGCAGGGCGAGAGTGTGGTGGTCCACGGGCGTGCTGCCCTGGTCGCAGCGGATGAACGCCATGGTGGGACCGCGCTCGCGCTGCCCGTCCAGGAACAGGAAGTCGGACACGATCATCCCGAGGGTGTCCAGATACCAGTCCAGGGTGCGGGTGAACGTCCGTGTCTCCAGGACCACATGGCCGAGGCGCTGGATGCGGGACGGCTCGCGGGGCGGACGCTGGGTGGCGTTCGTACGACGGTGGTCGGAACCGAAGTTGAGGATCAACGGCTCCTGCCCGGGCAGCGCGGGCAGTGGCTCGGCACAGTGCACCACCCGGACCGGCAGGCCCGACGGATCGAACAGGGCGACCGACCGGCCACCGCCCGGTACATCGATGTCCCGGACGGTGTGTCCGACGGCCGAGGCCAGCCGGTCCACATCGGCCCGCTCGGCCGCTCGGAACGCCGGCCCGAGGAAGCGGGAGGCATGCCCACGCCGGATGACCATGCAGGGGGAGCCCTCGAACGTGCCGCGCAACCACAGCTCGTGCTCGGTGCGGGCGGCGATCGCGAACCCGAAGTCACGGGCGAACACCTCGGCCCGGTCCAGGTCCGGCTTCTCGAACTCCAGCCAGGCCAGGTCCGCCACCTTGATCACGGGGTTGCGGGCTCGTCCGGGGTGCTCTGCGCGCAGGGCGCCCTGCTCGCTGTGGAGGTCTTGGTGGGGCGTCAGAGGACCGCCCTTGTCAATGGGGATGTGGGACATGGTGTCCTCCAGGCAACACTGCTGTAATGAGGAAATCATCAACTCTGCCGTTTCTCATCGTCAATAGGCACAGCCCAAATAATTGAGGATCTCATCAGTAATGGCAGCGTCATCGTCGCGGCGGTTACACTCAGCCGTATGCCGACGTCAGCCCCACCCAAGAACCGCTTCGAACGGCGCCGCGCCGAGACCCGTCAGGCGCTCGTCCGGGCGGCCCGGCAGATCCTCGCGGAGACCGGGGACACCAGCGCCAGCATCCAGGTCATCGCCGAGCGCGCCGATGTCGGTTTCGGCTCCTTCTACAACCACTTCGAGTCCAAGACGGAGCTGTTCGACGCCGCGGTGACGGACGCCCTGGAGGAGTTCGGGCAGGTCATCGACGAGCGCGTGGAAGGCATCGACGACCCGGCCGAGCTGGTCGCCGCCGGTTTCCGGCTCACCGCCCGGATGGCCGACTCCCATCCGGAACTCCTGCGGATCCTGCGCGACCGCGGTCTGTCCCACATCCACTCGGACAGCGGTCTCTCCCCGCGCGCCTTGCGCGACCTGGAGATCGGCATCGCGTCGGGCCGTTTCACCTGCGGCAACGCGACCACCGCCCTGTCCGCCGTGGGCGGCACCCTGATGTCCCTGGTGGCGCTACGACTGGCCCGCCCCGACCTCGACGGTGACGAGGCCGCCTCCGACCTGGCCGAGATGGTCCTGCGCATGCTCGGCGTCCCTCCGGACGACGCCCATGAGGTCACCCGACGCCCGCTGCCGGACCTCGCCTGACAACGTCCCGCACCCGGAGAGCAGCCGCCCGGGGTGCCACACCGGCGGCGACGAGGAATGCGGTGGCGGCGGCCTCACCCGTGGGGTCCGCCCACGTGCCCGCGGCGTTCTCCTCGACGAAGGTCAGCATCAGTGCTTCCAGCGCCCGGGCGAGGACAGGTGCCGGGACATGGTCTGCGAACACGCCTTGGTGTTGACCGCGCCGTATGGTCGCGACGGCCTCCTCGCGGGCCGGTGCCAGGGCGGCGCGGATCGCCTCCTCTCCCAGGTGGCGTCGCCCCAGGGAGTTGAGCATGCGGTACTGGTCGCCCACCGCCCATGCCGCCAGCACCATCCGCGTCATCGCTTCGAGCGGATCGGCGCCCGGGACACGGGTTGCGGCGAACGCCTGGTGAAGCGCTCGCGCCGCTTCCTGCGTCAGATCGGCGACCAGCGCTTGCCTGCTGGAGAAGTGTCCGTACAGGGTGCGCCGCGCCACGCCGGCCGCAAGAGCGATGCCGTCGAGACTCACGTCGGGGTCGTCCCGCAGTTTCCGGCGAGCGGCCGCGAGGATTCGTCTGCGGTTCCCGTGAGCATCCCTGCGCCGCGGAGTACTGCCCGGGGTGTCGTTCGTCTGCATGGCTCCGTCCCTGCACGGTTCTGCTGCCGGAAGACCCGTGGGCGCCGGTGCTCCCTCACGCACCGGCGCCCACTCACCCCTGCCCGAGGTGGCTTGGTGTCCTGCTGACGGGCGTCAGGGGACGAGGATGAGGCGGATCGGGTCGCCGATCTTGTTCTCCAGGCGGCTGACCGCGTCGGCCGCGTCGACGAGCGGGATGTGGTCCGTGATGGAGGGGGCCAGGTCGAGGCGCCCGGCCGCGGCCAGCCGCACCAGCTCGGAGACCGACTCCGGGAAGCCGCCGTAGTGACCGCGCACCTGCTTCTGCAGGTAGTTGAAGGTCAGGCCCTCGGTGATGGTGAGCGGCTTGGGCGTGATGCCCACCAGGATCAGGGAGCCGCCCAGGCCGAGCACGGAGGCGGCCTGCTCGCGGACGGCGGGTACGCCGGCGCAGTCGAAGGCGAAGTCCAGGCCCCGTCCGTCGGTGGCCGCGCGCACCTGGTCGGCGAAGTCGGGGGCGGCCGGGTCCAGGGCGTGGTCCGCGCCGAAGGCCAGGGCGCGCTCCCGGGCGCCGAGCAGCGGGTCGACGGCGATGATCGGCGCGGCACCGACCAGGCGGGCGAGGCGTACGTTGTGCGCGCCGACTCCGCCCACGCCCCAGACGCCGACGGACTGGGCGGGACGGACGCCCGCGGTGGCGACGACGGCGGCGTAGGGGGTGGAGACCGCGTCGGGGATGATCGCGGCCTGGTCGAAGGGGAGGCTGTCCGGGATGGGGATGAGGGTGTCCTCGCGGGCGATCACGTACTCGGCCCAGCCGCCGTCGTAGTCGATGCCGGCGGTGAGCATCTGGGCGCAGGGGCGGCGGCGCACGCAGCCGGCGCACTTACCGCAGGTCTTGCCGGCTTCCAGGGTGACGCGGGTGCCGGGGGTCAGGCCGCGCTTGAGGTCGGGGCCGAGGGTGTGGATCACGCCGGAGACCTCGTGGCCGACGGTGACCGTGTCAGAGGTGGCGAACAGCGGGACGAGGGAGCCGTCGATCAGGTGGACGTCCGAGAGGCAGACGCCCGCGGCCTTGACCTCGATGAGTACCTCGCCCGGGCCGGGCACGGGGATGGGGACCTCCTCCACGGCGAACTTCTTGCTGTCCAGGTGGAAGCGTCCGGCGAGCATGGTGTCCATGAGGATCTGCTTTCTGTGAGCGGCACTCGGCGGTTCGGCCGAGGGGTGCCATGGGGTGTCCGAGGGTCTTGTGGGGGCCGGGAGGCGTACGGCCGGCAGCGGGGGATGCCGCACGCCTCCCGGCGTCGGGGGGCACACGCCTTGACGGCCTGCGACGGTCAGGCGAAGACGTCCTGCTGGTAGCGCTCGTCCGCCTCCATCTGGGCGAGCCACTGCTGGGCGGTCTCGTCGTCGCTGCCGGTCTTCTGACGGTGGATGGCGGCGAGGGCCTCGCGGACGGCGGGTGCCATACGGCGGCCGTCACCGCAGACGTAGATGTACGCGCCGTCCTCGATGGCCCACCACACCGTGTCGGCCGCGTTCGCGAGGCCGTTCTGCACGAACCGGGCCGGGTGGCCGGTCACCGCGGAGAAGGCGGTGTGGACCTGCGCGATCCCGGCCCGCTCCCAGTCCTGCATCTCCTGCCGGTAGAAGTAGTCGTGCTCGGGGTGGCGGCAGCCGACGAAGACCTGCGACAGACCGACCTCGGTGCCGTTGGCGTGCTGCCAGGCCCGCTCCTCCAGGAAGCCGCGCAGCGGCGCGATGCCGGTGCCGGGGCCGATCAGGATCAGCGGCGTGGCGGGGTCGGCCGGCGGGGCGAACGTCGGGGAGGGAACGCGGACGTAGCCGTAGACGACGTCCCCGGGCTCGAGGCCGGCGATGTAGGAGGAGCAGGTGCCGCGGTACTGGCCGTCGCCGGACAGGGCCGGGCCCTCCAGCAGGCCGACGGTCAGGCGCACGTGGCGCGGATTGGCCGACGGGGCGGAGGAGATGGAGTAGAAGCGCGGACGGATCGGCCCCATCATCTCCAGGAACACGGCCAGCGGCAGCTCGACCGCGGGGAAGCGCTCCAGCAGGCCCAGCACCGAGACCCGCTTGCCGAGGATCTCCTTCTGGTAGTGCTCCTCGGCCTCCTGGGTGTCGGCCGCGTACGCCTGGAGCTGCGGCCGCGTCCATGGGCACTGGGTGTACTCGGCCAGGGTCTGGATCTGGGAGCGGGTGGCCACGTCCTGCAGCTCCAGGAACTCGGTGAGCAGGATGCCGGCGGTGACGGGCACGCCGACCGGCAGGTGGGTGCGGCCGCCGCCGGGCTGGTCGAGCCGGAGCACCTGGCCGTAGTCGACGCCGAGCCGCCTCAGTGCGCGCTCCACCAGGACGGCTTCGTTCTTGGCGAAGACGGCGAGATGGTTGCCGGTGTCGTAGGTGACACCCTCGGGCAGCTCGACGGTGATGGACTTCGCGGACGGGCGCGGCGGCTCGATGCTGAAGTCCCACAGGCCGGTCGCGTCGGCCACGAGTTCCTCGTTGGCCACCACCGTGAGCGGATACGCCTGCTCGGAGACGATGGCGGGGCGCACGTCGGACTCGGTGAGCAGCTGGACCTGGTAGCGCGGGCCGCTCGCCGCGGAGGTGTCGGCGGCGTACTCCTCGGCCAGGGTGGCCCAGAGGTTGTCCATCCACCGCGTGGCCATGCCGTCGAAGTCACCGGCGGCGTCCGCGATGCCGCGCTCGACGACGGGGGTGGCGCCGGCGGCCAGCAGACCTTCCTCGATCCGCTTGGGGAATGCCTGGAAGGTGGCCACCCACTGCGTGTTGCCGGCGCCCAGCAGCGCGAACCGCACGTCGGCCAGTGAACCCTCGGGCAGTCCGGCGGCGAGCAGGTCGTCGAAGCGCTGGGCGTTGTCGGGCGCCTTGCCGTTGTAGCTGGCGGCGACGACGACGAGCAGGCCCGCGGTGGGCAGGTGGTCGCCGAGATCGTCCAGGCTCGTCAGCGTGGTGCCGAAGCCGGAGCGCTCACCGCGGTCGGCGACGGTGCGCGCGAGGTCCTCGCAGGAGCCGAGGCTGGAGCCGTAGGCGACGGTCAGGTTCACCCCGACACCGCTGACCGCTGTCTGCGCCTGCGTGTCGCCGGCCTGCGGGTCGGCGGCGCCGAAGACGGTCCGCTGGTGCTCCTGACGCCTGCGGACGACCAGCTGGAAGTCGCCGGGCTTGCGGGTCAGCGCCTCGCGGACGTCCATCCGGTAGTCGGCGGTGTCGGAGAACCGGAACTTCTGCAGTACCAGCGCCAGGGCCAGGCGGGCCTCGGTGAGCGCGAACTGCCGGCCGATGCAGGCACGCACACCGTTGCCGAACGGCTTGTAGGCGTGCGGGTGCTGCTCGGCGCGGTTCTCCGGCAGCCACCGGTCGATGTCGAACTCCTCCGGGCGGTCCCACGCCTTGGGGTGGGAGTGCAGTGCGCCCATGAGGATGTTGGCCCTGGTCCCCTTCTTCAGCTCGTACCGGTCACCGATGACGGTGCCGTCGATGGGCGCCTTGGCGATCATCGGGATGGGAGCCCACAGGCGCAGGGTCTCCTCCAGGATCCGCGGGATGACGTCCAGCTGCATGATCGTGTCGTAGTCCGGGACCGTGTCACCGGGCAGCAGGCGGTCCACCTCGGCGTACGCCTGCGCCAGGACGTGCGGGTTGCGCATCAGCGAGTACGTGGCGAACGACAGCAGGCCACTGGTGGTCTCGTGCCCGGCGATCAGGAAGGTCACCACCTGGTCGCGGACGTTGTCGTCCGCCAGCAGCTCGCCGGTCTCCGGGTCGGTGGCCTCCAGCATGAGGCCGAGCAGGTCCTCCTCGCCGCTGCCCCTCCCTTCGCGACGCTCCTTGATCACGTTCTCGACCAGGTCGCGCATCAACTGGATGTTCTCGCGGTACTTCCTGTCGTCCGCCTTCCGGAGCCTGGTCATCATCGGCAGCTCCTGGGAGCGCCGCAGCGACTCGACCAGCGCCTCCAGCAGCGCGTTGAGGAAGGGGTGCAGCTCCTCCTCGGCGAAGGAGCCGAACCGGTAGCCGAAACCCGACAGAGCGATGGTGTCCAGGGTGAGCCGGGTGTAGTCGTCGGTGATGTTGACCGGCTGACCCTCCCGGCTCTCCCACTTGCCGACCAGGTTCTGGGCGATCTCCAGCATCTGCCCGTAGTAGGTCTTCATGGCCCGCTGGCTGAAGGCCGGCAGGAGGATCCGGTGGGCCATGGCCCATTCCTCTTCGTGCTGGTGGGCCGTGAACAGCCCCGCCCCCGTGAAGTCCCGCACATGGTTCAGCGGCGTCTTCTCGATCTGCTTGAAGAACCGCGTCTCGTCGCAGACCTCGGCCACCAGGTCCGGGTCGTAGACGAAGACCTGTTCGATGCCGGCGATGTCCATGCCGTAGATGCCCTCGGGGAACTGCTGAGACAGCTCGTTGAAGTACTCGACGGGGTTGGTGTCGGGGATCTGCGGCGTGTGGCCGAGCAGGGGGATCCCGCGCGGGGACCGGATGGGGCGAAGGCCGTTCGCGGAGTGCGTGGTCATGGCTTGCTCCTGTGTGGGAGGGGGATGGGCACGGGCGCGGTGCGCTGGTCGATGCCGTGGCGCCTCACGGAAACATACGCCGTATGGAACCAGTACCGTACGTCGTATGGAAACGCGACGCAACCTCCGGCGGTGCGGCTGAAGCCTGTGATCAAGGTCATTTCCATACGGTGTACGAAACTGATACCGTACGAGGTATGGAAAAGAAGGTGAGGCGTCCCCCGCGGGGAACGAGGAAGAGAGACGTGCCTCTGACCGAGGCCGGGATCCATACCGCCGCCCTGCGGCTCATCGACGAGGACGGGGTCGAGGCGCTCACCATGCGCAAACTCGCCACCGTGCTCGATGCGAACCCGATGTCGCTGTACCACCACGTGCCGAACAAGGAAGCCGTGCTGCGCGGCGTGGCGAGAATGGTCGGCGCCCAGTTCCGCACCGTGACGCTTCAGGACGCTCCCTGGCAGGAGCGCATCCGTCTGCTCGCCACGGATTTCCGGACCCTGGCGCACCGTCACCCCAATCTGATGGCCTACTCGTTCAGCCACCAGCCGGACTTCATCCAGCCCGACGATCCGTTCTGGACCGCGCTCACCGCGATCGTGGCCGCCGCGGGAGTGCCGGAGTCGGAGGTCTCGGAGGCCGCCGCTCTGGTGGTCGCCGTCGTCGTCGGTGTCCTCGCCGCCGAACTCAACGGTTCGCTTCACCAGTGGGCGAGCCTCAAGCCCCCCGGTCCCGCCGCCGGCGAAGCCGAGTCCTCGGACGCGGACCCGTCGGGGCCCGTCCAGGACCGCAGGTTCCGCATGGTGATGGACACGCTCATCGCGGGCCTGGAAAGCCGGCTTGCCGCCGAACGTGACAGCCGGGGCCCCGGCCGTTGAGTCCCGGCTTCTGAGGCGTCGCGGCCTGGGGCGCCGCCCCTGATCGGGCGAGTTCGGTCCGCGACGCACTGGGAGTACCCCTCACATGCGGGAATACGATCCCGGGGTGGCGAACAGCGGGGTGGGCCTTACAGGGCGGCGCCGCCACTGACAGGGCCGCGGTCCGGATACCCGAGCGGCCCCCGTCGGGAGCGGGTCGACCAGGGACTGGCCGGCGAGTATCTCGAGGACTTTCTGGTGCAGCCAACCGCGACCGGCCTGCGGGTGTGACGACGGCTGCGAACACCGGCTCGTCATCGATGTCGGCCACCCGCCGCCCTGCGGCCGTACTCGCGCCGGCAGCGGCAAAGGTCTGGCGAGTGGGTGTCCGTGAGTGTCGCGTCGAGGGAGGGTGGGCCGAACCCGGCCTCGACTCCGGGCAGGCGATGTGCAGCGCCTGGCGTGTTCCGAGCCACACTTCCATACGTTGTATGGAAGTGTCGAAGTGGCGCGCGTCACCGGGATGCCGTCTGCTGACCAAGCCGCACAACTGACGTTGATTACACCGGAGTCGACTGTTCCCGACCTCGTCGGCGCGCCGGGGTTCGGCGTTCCGCAGCCGCGACATGCGGGCCTGCGATTCCCGGCCCATGCTGGACACGAGGGGGGTGAGACAACGGAGGAAGTGGTGGAGATGCGGACCGTTGTCGACCTCACGCGCTGCCAGGGCTATGCACAGTGCGTGTTCCTCGCGCCGCAGGTGTTCGAGCTGCACGGCGAGGAGGGACTGCTGTACGCCACGGCCGTCCCCGACCACCAGGTCGAACGCGTGCGTCAGGCCGCGGCGGCGTGCCCGGTCCAGGCGATCCTGCTCGGGGAAGAGGTGAACGTCGGTGCCCGATGACCTTAAGCGCGGCCGTATCGTCATCGTCGGCGCGTCGCTGGCCGGGTTGCGGGCCGCCGAGGCGCTGCGCGAGGAGGGCTTCACCGGTTCACTGACCCTGGTCGGCGACGAACCCCACGCACCCTACGACCGGCCGCCGCTGTCCAAGCAGGTGCTGCTCGGGCAGGCGACGGCGGACACCACAGAGCTGCCGATGCGCCGGGATCCCGAGGCGGAATGGCGTCTGGGCGTGCGCGCCACCGGTGTGGATCTGCTGGCGAAACGGGTGCTGCTGGAGGACGGAGAGTCGCTGCCGTACGACCGGCTGCTGATCGCCACCGGCACCCGGGCGCGGCCCTGGCCCAACCCGGAGGAAGCCGCCCTGGACGGGGTGTTCACCCTGCGCACCCGGGAGGACGCCGCCGGGCTGGCCGAACGGCTGGATGCGAGGCCGGAGCGGGTGCTGGTGATCGGCGGCGGCTTCACCGGCTCGGAGATCGCCTCGGCCTGCCGGGAGCTGGAGCTTGCGGTCACGGTCACCGAACGCGGCCCCGCGCCCCTGGTCGGCGCTCTCGGCGGCACCTTGTCGAAACTCGCGGCGGTCATGCAGCGCAACCACGGCGTGGACCTGCGCACCGGGGTGACGGTCACCGCCCTGCGCGGCAACGGCAGTTTCACCAGCGCGGAGCTGTCGGATGGCAGCCGCGTGGACGCGGACGTGTGCGTCGTCGCGCTGGGTGCGATCCGCAATGTCGAATGGCTGGCGGACTCCGGCCTGGCGGCAGGCCCGCGCGGTATCGCCTGCGACGCCGGGTGCCGGGCCTTCAACATGTACGGCATCGTCACCGACGACGTCTTCGTGGCCGGCGACGTCTCCCGCTTCCCCCACCCGCTGTTCGGCTACCAGATGCTGTCCCTGGAGCACTGGGGAAACGCGGTGGAGCAGGCCCAGGTGGCGGCCCACAACATGGTCAACCCCGGGCCGCTGCAGCGACCGCACCTGGCCGTCCCGTCGTTCTGGTCGACCCAGTTCGGACTCAACATCAAGTCCGTGGGCGTACCCACCTACTCCGACCACGTGGTCATCGCCCAGGGCTCCCTGGAGGCACGTCGTCTGGCCATGGTCTACGGCTACCAGGGCCGGGTCACCGCCGCGGTCACCGTCGACATGGCCAAGTCACTCGACTACTACCGGCACCTGATCGAGACGGCTGCGCCGTTCCCGCCGCCGCCCGGCGCGCAGGACCGGGCGATCGCGGCCGACATCCCGATCCCCTCTCTCGTGCCGGATCCGTCAGGGTTGTCCCACGGCCCGACCGTCGCGCTCACCGGCCATCTTCCCGACCGCAGACTGACCGTGGTGTAGCCCACGTCCCGCCGACCCACGAGGATCCGCCATGGAATCCGAGACCCTGCTGGCACGGATCACCGACTACGCCAGCCGCCCCGACCCCTACCCGCTGTATGCGGAACTCCGCGAGGCCGGTCCCGTGGTACGGCAGACAGACGGCAGCTACCTGATCGGCACCTACCACGAGATCGCCGCTCTGCTCCACGACCCGCGGATGAGTGCCGACCCCCGCACCCGGGGGGCAGTGACCCACAAGCCGCCGTTCCTCCGGCTCGACGACCCCGAACACCACAGGCTGCGCACCCTGGCCATGCGGCCGTTCGGCCCGCCGCACAGCCCCGACCGGGTCGACTCCATGCGCGGCGAGATCGACCGGATCACCACCGAACTGCTGGCGTCCTTCGAGGCCGGCCGGCAGATCGACATCGTCGACGACTTCGCCTACCCGCTGCCCGTCACGGTGATCTGCCGGCTGCTCGGCATACCGCGCGAGGACGAGCCGCTGTTCAGGGCCTGGTCCGACGCGCTGGTCGCAGCCGCCGACGTCAGGCCCGACGACGACTCCACCGAGACGGACAAAGCCGGCGACCAGGCACGGATGGAGATGGGCGGGTACCTGGTGAACCTCGCCGAGCAGCGTCGCGGCGATCCGGGCGACGACATGCTCTCCGCCTTCGTCAACGAACCGGACCCGGCCCTGCGACTCACCCGGGAGGAACTCGCGGAAACCGCCGTGCTGTTGCTCATCGCCGGGCACGAGACGACGGTCAACCTGATCACCAACGGGGCGCTCACCTTCCTGCGCCGGCCCGAGCAGCTGGACCTCCTGCGCCGCGAACCGGACCTGCTGCCGCGAGCGGTGGAGGAACTGCTGCGCTACGAGCCCCCGGTCCACATGCGCGAGCGCATCCCGCACGCCGACATGGACGTCGCCGGCACCAAGATCCCGCAACACGCGTCCGTCATTCTGGCGCTGGCCTCGGGCAACCGCGATCCCATGCGTTTCCACGAGCCCGACCGGTTCGACCCCGCCCGCGCGGACAACCAGCACCTCGGCTTCGGCAGTGGTATCCACGTGTGCTACGGCAGCCCCCTCGCCCGCATCGAGGCGTACGCCGCGCTCGGCGCGCTGCTTCCCCGCCTCGGCAGCGCCCGCCTGGTCGAAGACCCGCCCCCGTACCGGCAGAACGCCATGCTCCGCGGACCCCGCCACCTGCCCGTCCATATGTGAAGCCGTGCAGCCACGGCGCCCTCGGGCCCGCGCACTGCGACGTACCCAGGTCGCCTCGTGGGACCTGCCGCACGAAGTGGCCGCCGTCCCGACAGCCCGGCACCTGGCCGTCCGTCATGACGTCTTCGTGCGTCGCGGAAGCGATGGCTACCGAAGTCCCTTCCGGCAGTCGGGACTTCGATGCCGGAAGGCAGCGTCGGAGCGACACCTCGGGCAGGGCCCGGAACGCCTTTCGGAGGGCCGATGGTCGTACGGCGCGGTCGTCGCGTCGGCCGAGGGGGAGGGCCGCGGTGGCGGCGTCGGCGGCGGGACGTTCACCGCGGCGGCGAGGTCGAGGCCGAGCACGCCGATAGGGGGGTCTTCCCTGCTCGAACGGAGTCGCGCGGGCGCTGTCGTGTCGGCCGTGCGGCCGGGTACTCGAAGAAGGGCACATCGGGGCTCCGATGTCTTCTGTGACCCGTCGGCCGGGAGTCCCGGGACGCGGTGTGGTCTGCGCGGGAAGACGGCGGCGACGTGGTGGAGGGCTTGAGGTCCGACGGAGAGCACGAGCGGCGGCTGTCGGCGGCGGAGCCGGCTCTGTGGCAGCAGGTGGGCGAGCAGCCGGGCACGGCCGTTCCCGCGATCGACCTGGCCGGGCGGATCGCCGCGGTCAACCCGGCCGCCGAGCGGCTGCTGGGACGCGCGGCGGCGTTGGTGTACGGGCAGGACCGGCATCACCTGTGCCATCGGGACCCGGGAGATGCCCTCATCCCGGGGGAGCGCTGCCCGGCCCTCGCGCACGAACCACTGGACACCCTGTGCGACCAGCCGTCGGCCCGGATGCCCCCCGGCAGCACCGACGACATCGCCCTTCTCACCCTGCGCCTGCCCGTGCCCCTGACCGGGGCCGAAGCGGGATCCATGACGGGGTTGCTCACGTCCCCGGAGCCAGCACCAGAATGCGGAACGGACCGGGCGGCACGGCCTGGAGGGTGTCGTCCCCGGCGTACCGCCAGCCCCAGGACCGCATTGTCTCAACGGTCCTGTCGTCCCGGCCGTCCACAAGTGCGACGCCGAGCGTAGCTCCGTGGTCGGCGAGCAAACGCCGCTGCAGGCGCCGGGCGAGGTTCCAGACGTGGTCCCGGTGCTCCCGGCGCACGCGCGGCGGGACGACGATGCCGGAGACGACGAAGAGCCGCCCGGAGGCGGCTCGGCGGAGCAGACTTGCCCGAACGTGTCCGTCGAAGCCCGCCCACCATGGACCTGCGCCGCCCGTGGGGAAGCCGTAGGCGTATCCGGTCAGGGCGGTGGTCTCCGCGATCAGCAGCGAGAACCCCGGTCGTCGTGCGTCGGCCGCGAGATGGCGCAGGAAGGCGGCGCGCGCCTGGTTCCACGCCCATGGGTCGCCTCCGGAGGTCTCCGCGTACAGGTCGCCGAACTCCTGCAGGCGGTCCGCGACCTGACCACGCGTCAGTGGACGGACACGTTCCGCAACCTGGGGCGAGGACCTGCGCTCCCTCTTCGGCGGGCCCGGCATGCGGGTACGCGGCCTGCCCCGTACGGGCCGGAGCGCTGGGAGGGCCAAGGTCGTCGGGAGGAACACCTGCGCGGTCATGACCAACCCTGCCCCGGGCGCGGACCAAGGCCGCCCCGGCGTCGTCGATCCCCGAGAGCGGCACCGATGCCTGAGGCGGTGCGCGGCGTGCCCTCGGTGTCTCCACCCTACTCCGAGCCGGCTCCGCCCCGGCGGGCCCGGCGGTCTCGCCGACGCCTGCGGCAGCCGACGCCGAGAACGGCACCGGCCGTCCGCGAGTGGTCGCTGTCCTCCGGCCCAGGCCGGCTCGCCTGGCCACCGGGCTCGGCCGGGCGACCGGCAGGCGGCCGGTCGCCCGCCCGGTCATGGGACGCACGGCCGCCCTTACCCGGCATACCCTTCAAAGGGAGGCCGCCGTGGAAACGTGACGCAGCCCCCGTACAGATGCCCGGTGCGTCGGGCAGCGACCGGAATCATGGTGCGTACCCGTCGCCTGTCAGGAGGTCCGTATGGAGCACGAGCCCTTTCCCTCCGAGGACCACGCCGAGGTCCGCATCGTCGCCGCGACGCCGGAGGTCGCCCGGCGCGTCGCCGAAGTACTCCGGCGCTGTTTCGCCTCGACCGAGCAGCGCAGCTACCCCGCCGGTCGCGAAGGAGGGACCCGGCTCCATCTCACCCTCGACACCGCGCACACCGCGGAACCCGCACGGTCCTGGCTCGCGACCAGCAAATCGACGGAGCAGGCGCACGCTCACGCCGACGAGGTGGGAACCGGGTCCGTGAGGCCACGAGGATCCGCCGGCGCGTCCGTCCCCCGGCGGCCGTCACCCGGAGAACGACAGCCATGACAAAACTCCGCGAACGCAAGAACAACCGGGAGGCGGTCCTGCGATCCCTGTACGGGGCCGTCGAACGCAATCGCCCCGAGGTCAGCGGATCGGTGCTCCGCGCCGAGCTGGGCCTGCCCGACGAGGACCTCTCCGCCGCCTGCGCCTATCTGGCTGACGAGGGCCTGATCAGCGTGGACTGGACCTCGCACCGGACCCCCGCGGCCGTCTCGCTGACACATGAGGGCATCTGCCTGATGGAGGAGGTGGAGGAGGAACAGGAGAGGGCAGAGAGGACGGAGCCGGACGACTGACCCGTCCGCTTCTCCCCGGCCAGGAGTAGCCTGACCGTACCGAGAGTTTTTCGCGCAGCGCTTCCGGCGGTGCCGTTCCCGGCGAGGGACGAAACGGGCAGTCGTCCTACGGCTCCCGGGACGGGACCGCACGATGGAACCCACCAGAACGCCGGCCGAAGGCGCGTCCGGTGCCGACGCGCACACGTATCGCATGCCCTCGCCCCGCCTGACCCTCACTCCGGACGTCAGTCACGGCCCGCTGGACGGGGCCTGGTGGCCGCACTGCGATGCGCTGGAGCTCGAACTTCCCTCGCTCGTCGGCTCGTTGGAGCCGGACCCGGGGGCCGCGATACGGGTCACCGTGGACCCCGCCGAATGGCCCGACGCCCCGCACACGGTCATGGCGCCCGGCCGGGTGATCGCCGTGGATCCGGCCGGACCCGGAGGCGACGCGCACGTGATCACCCTGGACTGCGGCACCGTGGGGCGCTGGGTGCTCCTGGTCGTCCCGCCCGAGGAGCCCGCCGGAACAGCCGTCCGGCTGCTGGCCGCCGCAGCCGACCCCGAGAACCCGCTGACCGCCGCGCGCATGCTGGCGCTCGCCGAAACGGGTCGCCCGTTGGGCGCGACCGGGGAGGCGGAATGAGGCACAGGGCCGCTTGGGAGCCCGCGGCAGGGACGACCGACCGGCCTCAACCACCATCCGCGCGCGAGTCGTTGCCCACTCGGCACGATGCGTATGCGCTCTTCGAGGAGTGCCGCATCGTCCGCGCCCATGGCGAACCGGACACGCGGACCGTGGCACCACTGGTCCGTGCCCTGACCGAGGCCCGCGCGGCCCGGCCCGGACGGCTCCTCCTGGTCGTGGACCCGAGCGAGGTGACTTTCACCGACTCCAGCATCCTGCCGCCACTGTCCGAGGCGTGGGCCGACCGCCGCGCCCGGGGCGGCCGGCTGCGCACCGTCCACGACAACCACACGACCGACCTGGTCTTCCGCCACACCGGCCTGCTCGACCGCTTCCCCGCCTACGCGACCGTACAGGACGCCTGGGAGGGTCGAACGGCCGAAGCACTCCGCCTCATCGCGTGCTCGCTCCCGGCCGCCCAGGCGCACCCTCGGGCCGAGGACGACGTGCCGCGCCGAACCACTCGACAGGACACCTCATGAGCAACCGACAACGGCACCTGCGGCCGGCCCCGCCCCTCCTCCGCCTGTACCTCGCGCCCGAGGGCACCCTGCCACGCCGCATCGACGGGGCCTGGTGGCCGCGTACCTTCGATCTCCTGGCGGAGCTCCCGCCGCTGCTGTCCGGTCTGCCCCGTGCCTGGGGCCAGATCGTCAGTGTCCTGGTGAACGGGGCGTGGACCGGGGCACCGGGCCGCATGCTCGTCTGCAACCAAGTCGTCCGGCTGCGCAGGACCACCACGGCGCACACGCCGAGCACCATCGTTCTGATGGCCCCCGCCCATGGGCGCCGGGATCTGCTGGTGGTGTCACCGGAGGCCACCGAGCACGCCGCCGAATCGCTTATGTCCGCAGTGGGACTGACACCGGAGCAGGGCTACTTCGCAAGCTGAGTGCGCGGGTGGTCCGTCCAGCGGCACAGGCAGGCACATCCGAACGAGGATGCGCTCGGTTGGTGATCGCTTTCCGGAGAGCGCGTCTTCGCAGGTCAGTGCCTCCGGCCAGGGCCGGGCCTTCACCCTCGACCAGGCACCGGCCACCTGACATGGCTTCCCTGTGTATGGCCGTCGGCTGCTCGCGGTGAGGGAGGTCGGTGACGCGAGGCCGAGCGCGCCGCCGCTGCTTGGCGGTGTTCGACCGACGTGCACATCATCGCCTGCCTCGGATCGAGAGACCTCGAGTCCGTCATGCCGACCGTGGTCTGGAAGGGAAAACGTGCCGAGTTCCCGTGCCGCGGGTGCTCGTGCGACTGGCGTGGCGTCAGAAGAGTCAGCAACGGGCCGGTGTGAGCCCTCGAACACCTGCCGACAGCTGACCCCACATGAGAAACGATGTAGCCTCCGGTCACCGCCCTTGACCTGCAGAAGCAGGCAGGGAGCAGACGAATCGGGAGTTTCTTCGTGCTTCGTACCATGTTCAAGTCCAAGATCCATCGCGCCACCGTCACCCAGGCCGACCTGCACTACGTGGGATCGGTGACCATCGACGCGGATCTCCTCGACGCCGCCGACCTGTTGCCGGGTGAACTCGTGCACATTGTCGACATCACCAACGGTGCCCGGCTGGAGACGTACGTCATCGAGGGCGAGCGCGGGTCCGGGGTGATCGGGATCAACGGAGCGGCCGCCCACCTCGTGCACCCCGGAGACCTGGTGATCATCATCAGCTACGCTCAGGTCACCGATGCCGAGGCGCGGCAGCTGCGGCCGCGGGTCGTGCACGTCGACGGCGACAACCGGATCGTGTCCCTCGGGGCCGACCCGTCCGAGCCGGTGCCCGGCTCCGACCAGCAGCGCAGCCCGCAGGCCGTCAGGGCCTGACCGGCGGACCAGGACCAGGAGCGTGCGTGCCCATGAGCGAGATCGAGATTCGTGACGACCGGGCGGCGGGCCGCCTGGAAGCCGTCGGCGAGGGTGAAGCCGTCGGTCACATCGAGTACTTCGTCCTGGAGTCGCCCGCGCGGGCCCTGGTCCCGGTGCACACCATCGTGGAGCCGGCCCACGAGGGCAAGGGAATCGCCGGCTCCCTGGCCCGGGAGCTGTACGCCCTCGCCGAGCGCGAGGGCGTCCCGGTGGCCCCTCTCTGCCCGTACGTCGTCAAGTGGGCCGAACGCCACCCCGAGGTGGCCCCGCCGGCCGATCCGCAGTTGCTGGCCGCCGCGAAGGACTGGCTCCGGGCCCACCCCGACAAGTTCTGACGGAGCCGGCCCGCACGGCGGAACGTCCCCGACTCGAACACTCACCCCGGCCCCTTGGACGGAGCCCCGGCGGCACTCGACTGCCGGGGCTGGTGCTCCGACGGGGCCAGGCCCCCAAGGCCCGGCCACGACGGGGGCACCCCGGCGGTCGCGGTTTCCCGTCCCTGGCACGGACGCACCCCGGCGGTCACGGGCCCCGGTCCGTCCGCCCCGGTGAACACGGAACGGCTGCGGCATTCAGGCCGCCGGCCTTCGCTAGGACCCGTGGGTCTTCGCTCCGGCCGGTCGGCTTCGGCTTCGGCCGGTCGCCTTCGGCCCGTGGGCCCTCGCCCCGGCCGGTCGGTCTCGGCTACGGCTGGTCGGCTTCGGCCCGTCGGTCTCGGCTCCGGCCCGCTGGCCTTCGCCCCGGCTGGTCGCTCTTCGCGCCGGCCCGTCCGTCTCGGCCCGTCCGTCTCGGCCCGGCCGAGTTGGTCTTCGCTGCGGCCTTCGGTCTTGGCTTCGGCCGGTCCGCCTTCGCTCCGTCCGGTCGGTCTCGGCTTCGGCTGGTCGGCCTTCGACCCAACCCGTCGGTCTCGGCCTCGGCCCGTCGGTCTTCGCTCCGTCCGGTCGGTCTTTGCGCGGGCCTGTCGGTCTCCGCTCCGTCCGGTTGGTCTCAGCGTCGGCCGGTCGGCCTTCGCTCCGTCCGGTCGGTCTCGGCTTCAGCTCGCCGGCCTTCGTCCCGGTCGGTCGGTCTCCGCCCCGTCCGGTCGGCCTTCGACGCAACCCGTCGGTCCCGGCCTCGGACAGTCGGCCTTCGCTCCGGCCCTCGGTCTCGGCTTCGGCCCGTCGGCTTTCACCCCAGCCCGTCGGTCTCCACCCCGCCCCGCCGTCGGTCTCCACACCGCCCCCCCACACACCCACACCCCCACCCACCCAGCCCCCTCCCGTCCTGCCGTTGGGTGAGTGCTGGAGCGGGTGTCGGGTAGGCGGGGGAGTAGTCCAGAGGCGACGTCCAGTGACTGCCCGGAGGACAGCGATGACGAATCCGTACCCCGATCCCGTTCCACCGGGACCTACGCCGGGACCGGGCCCGACCCCGCCGGACCCGTACCCCAGCCCCGTCCCGCCCCCGCAGCCGGGCCCCGAGCCCACTCCGCCGGGCCCCGGGCCGGAACCGACGCCACCCGCACCGGGCCCGGACCCGACCCCGCCCCCGGCACCACCGGCACCGGGCCCGCCGGAACCCTCACCGTCCCCGATCCCCCCGGGGCCGGAGCCCGTACCGAACCCCGAGCCCGGCCCGCCCCTCACCTGAGAACGCCGGAAGGCGAGGGGAACCGCGCGACCCGTCACAACGAACCCGTGCGGGCGCCACAACAGTTCCCCCCGCCTCCTCAGGCGCGGAAGACCACCGTCAGGCCGAGACCTCCGACCGGTCCCCGCCCCACAGCGTGTGGAACGACCCGTCCTGGTCCACCCGCCGATACGTGTGCGCGCCGAAGAAGTCCCGCTGTCCCTGCGTCAGAGCCGCCGGCAGGCGTTCCGCACGGAGTGCGTCGTAGTACGCGAGCGCCGCCGCGAAGCCAGGCGTCGGCACCCCCTGCCGCGTCGCCGCGATCAGCACCTCACGCCAGTCGTCCTGCGCCGCCGCGATCTCCTGCGCGAACGTCTCGTCCGACAGCAGGCTCGGCAGATCGGCGCGGGCGTCGTACGCGGCGCGGATCCGGTCGAGGAAGGCCGCGCGGATGATGCAGCCGCCCCGCCAGATCGCGGAGACGGCGCCCAGGTCGATGTCCCAGCCGTACTCCTCGCTGCCCGCCGCGATCTCGTGGAAGCCCTGCGTGTACGACACGATCTTGGATGCGTACAGCGCCTGCTCCACCCGGTCCGCGAAGGCCGCCGCCTCCGACTCGCTCAGCGCGGACGCCGTCGGCCCGGCCAGCCCCCGCGACGCCTCGCGCAGCGCCGCGTGGCCGGACAGGGAGCGGGCGAAGACCGCCTCGGCGATTCCGGACACCGGAACGCCCAGGTCGAGCGCGATCTGCACCGTCCAGCGGCCGGTGCCCTTCTGCTCGGCCTGGTCGACCACGACGTCCACGAACGGCTTGCCGGTCGCGGCGTCCACGTGGGACAGCACCTCGGCGGTGATCTCGATCAGGTAGGAGTCCAGCCGGCCCGTGTTCCAGGTGCGGAAGATGTCCGCGATCTGCGCGGGCGAGTAACCGGCCACGTCGCGCAGCAGCTGGTACGCCTCGCCGATCAGCTGCATGTCGGCGTACTCGATGCCGTTGTGGACCATCTTCACGAAGTGCCCGGCACCGTCGGGACCGCAGTGCGTGACACAGGGCGCTCCGTCCGCCGCCTTCGCGGAGATCTTCTCCAGCATCGGGCCCAGGGACCCGTACGACTCCTTCGAACCGCCCGGCATGATGCTCGGCCCGTGCAGCGCGCCCTCCTCACCGCCGGAGATGCCCGTGCCGACGAAGTGGATGCCCCGCTCGCGCAGCTCCCGCTCCCGGCGCCGGGTGTCCGCGAAGTGCGCGTTGCCACCGTCGATGATCATGTCACCGGGCTCCAGCAGCGGCGCGAACTCCTCGATCACCGCGTCCGTCGGCTCGCCCGCCTTGACCATGATGACCAGCCGGCGCGGACGCTCCAGCGCCGCCACGAAGTCCTCGGCGGTCTCGGCCGAGACGAAGTCCCCCTCGTGCCCGAACTCCTCCACCAGCGCCTTGGTCCGCGAGACCGTACGGTTGTGCACGGCGACCGTGTAGCCGTTGCGGGCGAAGTTGCGGGCGAGATTGCGGCCCATGACCGCGAGTCCCGTGACGCCGATCTGCGCTGAAGTGCTCATACCGCCTGCTCCCTAGCTGCCTCGTGACTACGGCTCCGTCAGTACGGGCCCTCGCCCATCCTGACGTGCCGCTACGGCGATCGCACATCCGACCCGCCACGCTTGATTACGCGGCGACGGCGCCCTGAACCTCAGTCTTCTGCGATCCCGTTCCAAGGAGCGGCTCTTCCCGGCCACTTGGCAGGGCCGCACGGCCGATTTGCTGTCTTGTCATGGCCTGTTCGCGGCGCTTACTTTTGCCCCTCCTGACGCATGCCGAGGGGATTTCGGACATGGCCGTACGCGGCCGGCACCGCCGGTACCAGCCGAACAGGATCAACCGCGCCTCACTCACCGTCACGGCGGGCGGCGCCGGCCTCGCGATCCCGCTGGTCGCCGCAGGCACGGCCGACGCCGCGGACGCGTCCACCTGGAACAAGGTCGCCGCCTGCGAGTCCAGCGGCACCTGGGACATCAACACCGGCAACGGCTATTACGGCGGACTGCAGTTCACCCGGTCCACCTGGGAGGCGTACGGCGGCACCCGGTACGCGCCGCGCGCCGATCTCGCGACCCGGGACCAGCAGATCGCCGTCGCCGAGAAGGTGCTCGACGGGCAGGGGCCGGGAGCCTGGCCGGTGTGCTCGGTGCGGGCCGGGCTGACGCGCCGCGGTGCGGAACCCGGTCCGCCCACGGACGGCGCCGCCACGCGTCCCGCGCGGAGCGACTCGAAGCCGCACACCGCGAAGGCCGCCCCCGCACAGGACGTGCGGCCGCAGACCACCCCGCAGTCCCGTGCGGGCCGGGCCGAGATGTACACGGTGGTGCACGGCGACACCCTCTCCGGCATCGCCGGCGAACAGCGGGTCCGGGGCGGCTGGCGACAGCTGTACGCGGGCAACCGCTCGACCATCGGCGCCGATCCGGACCTCATCCTGCCGGGCCAGCGACTCAGCCTGCACACCAAGGGTGCCGCGCCCGACACCCACACCACGGCCAAGTCGCCGAAGAGGAAGGCGCCTTCGGAGAAGCGGAAGGCTCCTGCCGAGAAGAAGGCCCCGTCGGGGAAGAAGGCTCCGTCGGAGAAGAAGGCCGCTCCCCGTCACACCTCCCCGGCCGGGCACTCGCTCGTCGCGCCGGTGAACGCGCCCATCGGCACCAGCTATCACGTGGCGGGTTCACACTGGTCGAAGGGATACCACACGGGGGTCGACTTCCTCGTGCCGACCGGCACCTCCGTGCAGGCGGCGGAGGCCGGGCAGGTGGTCGCCGCCGGATGGGGCGGCTCCTACGGCTACCAGGTCGTCCTCCGGCACGCCGACGGCCGGTACACCCAGTACGCGCACCTGTCGGCCATCTCCGTGCGGGCCGGCCAGCGTGTCGGCACCGGCCAGCGCCTCGGCCGCTCCGGCTCCACCGGCAACGTCACGGGCCCGCATCTGCACTTCGAGGTGCGGACCGGGCCCGGCTTCGGCACGGACATCGACCCGCTCGCCTATCTGCGGGCCGGCGGCGTCAGGATCTGACGCGCGTGCGCTGCCGGTCCAGGAACGGCAGCGGCACGTAGATGCTCAGGACGGGTGCGGCGTACGACACCGGGGGAAGCATCGGGACCGGCGGTTCGCCGCTCTCGGCGTCACCGCCACCGCCCTGCGGAACCGGTCTTGGTGCCGGTACGAGCATCTCCCTCGGCACCGGTTCGCCCGACTCCCGCAGGACCGGTTCCCGCAGGACCGGCTCCCGCAGGACCGGCTCCCGCAGGACCGGCTCCCGCAGGACCGGCTCCCGCAGGACCGGCTCCCGCAGGACCGGCTCCGTGGAGCCGCCGTCGGCTGCGGACGGTTCCCGCAGGACCGGTTCCGTGGATCCGCCCTCTGCCCCGGCCGGCTCCCGCCGGCCCGCCCGCTTCGCCGTCGGCTCCGCTGCCGGCCGCTGCTGAGGCACGGCGAGGAGCACGCCCTGCGCCGGAACCGGTTCGGACGCGGCGGGAACGGACTCCGTCCCGGCATCCGCCTCCGTGCGCTCCATCCGCTCCGTCGTCAGCATGATCAGGCCGCCCGCCGCCGCCGCACCGCAGGCCAGGGCGAGCACGGTGCCGGTGCCGCCGTAGCGGAACGTCTCGCCGAACATCAGGATGCCGACCGCGGCGGCCAGCACCGGGTTGACCACGGTCAGCGTGGCCAGCGGGGCGGCGAGGCCGCCGCCCCGGTAGGACGCCTGGGACAGCAGCACACCGGCGGTGGCGAACACGCCGATCACCGCGAGGGAGGACAGGTCGCCCAGGCCGATGTCCTCGGACCAGTCGACGGCGACGGTCTTGGTGAACACCGACGACATGCCGAACGCTATGCCGGAGGCGGTGGCGAGCAGCACGCTGCGCACTGCCGGATGCCGGTGTGCGGCGAGGCCCGCGCACATCAGCGCCACGACCGCCCCGCCGGTGGCGAGCGCGACCGCCACCCGCTGGGCGCCGTCCAGGGAGTGCGTGTCGGCGGAGCCGACCAGGGACAGCAGACCGGCGAGGCCCACCGTGGCCATCAGGGCACCGCGCCAGGCCGTCGCACCGGCCTTGCGGCCGACGAAGAGCGCCGCCATGGGCAGGGCGAAGACGATGGTCAGCGCGCCGAGCGGCTGGACGAGGCTGAGCGGGCCGTAGGCCAGCGCCACGACATGCAGCACGCCACCGAGGCCGTTGAGCGCCAGGGCCCACCACCAGCTCGGCCGGCGCAGGGGCAGGTAGGCGCTGTCGGGGGAGGCCACCGCGACCTGCTCCTGCATGATCGCTCCGCCCGCGTAGGCGAGGGCGGAGACGAACGACAGGAGCACGGACACCGCGAGGGCGCTCATCGGCGTCTCCCCTGGATGAGGCGGGGGCCCTGGCCCTGCGGACGGCGGGGACCCGGAGCCCGGCGCGGCGGGCGGTCGGCTTCCATGGCCAACACTCTGCCCGCCCGCAGGCATTCCGTCGTCGTCCCTGAGCACGCAATGCGTCCTACTGCCGATGGAGTACACCCGCGGTGCGATCATCCTTTGGAGGGGTGACGTCACCTGCCGACCCCGTGTCCCGGACCTCCCGTCCCGCCTGGTACTAGTGCCTGTCGTGGACCTCGACCCGGATCTCGCCGCACTCCGGCCGCTCGGCGGCTTCTTCGTCCTGCGCACGCTCCCGGCCCCGGCGGCCGGCGGGCCGGACCCCGCAGATCTGCCGCCCCTGACACAGGCATACGGGCCGGGCGCCTCGGGCGTTCACCGCGATGCGCTGACTCTGCGCGTGAACACGGTGGCGACACGGCTCGGCACCCCCGAGCCGAGGGTCGCCGCCTCCATCGCGCAGCAGGGGCTGGCCGCCCGGCTGTGGTCGGTGGCCCTGGGCTGTGCCGTGCTGTACGGCCGGCTGCCGGACCTCGACGCCCGCCTGCTGCGCTGGGACCCTCTCGCGTCCGCCCCCGACGACCTGTGGCTCGCCGAGCCGCGGCCGCTGCCCGGCGACGCGGCCACGCTCGCCGGCACCGTGCTGCGCGGGCATCTGGAACCCCTGGGGGCCGCCCTGAGGGCGCGCTACGGCGTCGCGCCGGGCCTGCTGTGGGGCAACGCCGGTTCGGCGCTCGCCGGTGCGGCCCGCGAACTGGACCGCTGGGCCCGTGCGCACGGCCGCACCGACGCCGCGGACCGGGCCCGCGCCCTCGCCGACGACCTCTTCGCCCACCCTCTCCTGCGCGCCACCGGCATCCGCACCGGCACGGCCTTCCGCCGCCGCAGCTGCTGCCTGTACTACCGGGTGCCGGGCGGCGGGGTCTGCGGCGACTGCTGCTTCACCCGGCCGCCGCGCTCTTCCCCGCGCGCCGCATCTGGGTGACCATGAGGGGAAGCTGCCGCCGAGACCAGGGGGTTGTCGGGTGCGAGTGGGACTGCTGACCCGGGAGTACCCCCCGGACGTGTACGGCGGCGCCGGCGTCCATGTGGAGTTCCTGGCGCGGGAGTTGGCCTCCCTGGTGGATCTGGAGGTGCACTGCTGGGGCGAGGGCCGGGGGATCGGCGTCGTGCGCCACCGCCCCTGGTCCGCCCTCGACGGGTCCAACGACGCGCTGCGCACCTTCTCCGCGGACCTCTCGATCGCCGCCGCCCTCGAGGGCCGCGAACTCGTCCACTCGCACACCTGGTACGCGAACCTCGCCGGCCACTTCGCCAAGCTGCTGTACGACGTCCCGCACGTGGTCACCGCGCACTCGCTGGAGCCGCTGCGCCCGTGGAAGGCCGAGCAACTCGGCGGCGGGTACGCGCTGTCCGGCTGGGCCGAGCGCACCGCGATCGAGGCGGCGGACGGGGTGATCGCCGTCTCGGGCGCCATGCGCGAGGACATCCTCGCCTGCTATCCGGCGCTCGACCCGGCGCGGGTCCACGTCGTGCACAACGGCATCGACACGCGCATCTACCGGCCGGACCACGGCACCGACACCCTCGCCCGCCACGGCATCGACCCCGCCCGTCCCTACGTCCTCTTCGTCGGCCGGATCACCCGCCAGAAGGGCGTCCCGCATCTGCTGCGCGCCGTACGGGACATCGACCCCGGCGCGCAGGTGGTGCTGTGCGCGGGTGCGCCGGACACCCCGGAGATCGACCGGGAGTTCCGGGAGCTGTACCGGGAACTGAGCCGGGTCCGCGAGGGCGTGTGCTGGATCCCGCAGATGCTGCCGCGCGCGGAGGTGGTCCAACTCCTCACGCACGCCGCCGTGTTCGTGTGCCCCTCGGTGTACGAACCCCTCGGCATCGTCAACCTCGAGGCGATGGCCTGCGGCACGCCCGTCGTGGCCTCCAGGGTCGGCGGCATTCCCGAGGTCGTGGACGACGGCCGTACCGGTCTCCTGGTCGACCTGGACGACGACTTCGAGGCGAACCTCGCCCGGGCGCTGGACGCCGTGCTCGGCGACCCGGAGGCGGCCCGGCGGATGGGCGGGGCCGGACGGGAGCGCGCGGTCGGCGAGTTCGGCTGGGACGCGGTGGCCCGGCGCACGGCCGGGCTGTACGAGGAGATCCTCAAGCAGGCTTAGCCGGGCCCGCTCGGGGCATCCATGGTTCATCCAGGGTGAGGGGAGACGCCATGCGTCGTGGTGGGCCTTCGGTTCTCGGGATCGTGCTGGCGGGCGGGGAGGGCAAGCGCCTGATGCCGCTCACCGCGGACCGCGCGAAACCAGCGGTCACCTTCGGCGGGACGTACCGCCTGGTCGACTTCGTCCTCTCCAACCTCGTCAACGCCGACGTCCTGCGCATCTGCGTGCTGACGCAGTACAAGTCGCACTCGCTGGACCGGCACATCACCACCACCTGGCGGATGTCCAGCCTGCTGGGCAACTACATCACCCCGGTTCCGGCGCAGCAGCGGCTCGGCCCGCGCTGGTATCTGGGCAGCGCGGACGCGATCCTGCAGTCCCTGAACCTGGTCCACGACGAACAGCCCGAGTACGTGGCCGTGTTCGGCGCGGACCACGTCTACCGCATGGACCCGCGGCAGATGCTCCGGCAGCACATCGAGGGCGGCGCGGGCGTGACGGTGGCCGGCATCCGGGTTCCCCGTTCGGAGTCCTCCTCCTTCGGTGTGATCACGCCGGGCCCGGACGGCCGCGGCGTCGAACGTTTCCTGGAGAAGCCGGCCGACCCGCCCGGCCTGGCCGACGACCCCGGGTGCGTGTTCGCCTCGATGGGCAACTACGTCTTCACCACCAAGGCCCTCGTCGAGGCGCTGCACCGGGACGCCGAGGACGGGCAGTCCCTGCACGACATGGGCGGCTCGATCCTGCCTCAGCTCACCGCGCGCGGCGAGGCGCAGCTGTACGACTTCAGTGACAACCACGTGCCCGGCGAGACCACCCGCGACCAGGGCTACTGGCGGGACGTCGGCACCCTGGACGCCTACTACGAGGCGCACATGGACCTGATCGCCGAGCGCCCCGCCTTCAACCTCTACAACCGCCAGTGGCCCATCTACACCCACTCGGGCCAGCTCTCCCCGGCCCGGTTCAACGCGGGCGGTATCGCGAGCGAGTCCATCATCAGCGCGGGCTGCCTGATCCGCGGTCAGGTCACCCGGTCCGTGCTGTCCCCGGGCGTGCGCGTCGACCCGGGCGCGGTCGTGCAGGGTTCGGTGCTGCACGACAACGTCCGCATCGGCCGGGGCGCGGTCGTCCGCGGTGCCGTCCTGGACAAGAACGTCGAGGTCCCGCCCGGCGCGACGATCGGCGTCAACCCGGAGCGGGACGCGGAGCTGTACACGGTCTCCAAGGGCGGGGTCATCGCCCTGGGGAAGGGTCAGCGGGTGCCGTAGGGGACGGCTGCGACAGTGAGCACACGAAAGTTCGAACCGGCCCTCTGACCGCCCGTCATGGTGCGGGCCTGCCTCGTCGCCGTGCGCGACGCGTTCGTGTAATCCCGCCGGGATGCCCGGGTTTGCCGTCTTCGCCCCTCAGGATGCAGGCAACGATGTCGAACCTCCGGAGGTCATCCGACATGAGAGGGACCCGGCGCACACGGCTGTGCCTGGCCGGGGTGATGGCAGCGTCCACGCTGATCGCCACCCCCGCCGCACGGGCCGCCGAGCGGACCGACGGCCACCTCACCGACCTGGTCAACCCCTTCATCGGGAGCCAGAACGAGGGCAACACCTTCCCCGGCGCTGCCGTGCCCTTCGGCATGGTGCAGCTCTCCCCGGACACCGGCCACAACACCGGTTACGACTACACGCAGAACCGTATCCGCGGCTTCTCCCTGGTCCACCTCTCGGGCGTCGGCTGCCGCATCGGCGGCGACCTGCCCGTGCTGCCCACCACGGGCGACGTCCGGCAGACGGACTACGCCAAGTACGCCGCCACCTTCTCGCACGAGAACGAGGAGGCGTCTCCCGGTTACTACCGCGTCGGCCTCGACTCCGGCATCCGCGCCGAGCTGACCGCGACCGAGCGCACCGGCGTGCAGCGCTACACCTTCCCGGCCACCGACAAGGCCAACGTGCTGCTGAACGCGGCCCAGTCGCTGCACAAGGCGGTCGGCAGCACCGTGGAGATCCTCGACGACCGCACCGTGCGCACCGAGATCACCGGCCACGGCTTCTGCCGGGACACCGGCCCCTACACGGTCTACACGATCACCCGTTTCAGCCGGCCCTTCACCGCGTACGGCACCTGGGACGGCCCGACCGTCACCCCCGGCGCCCGGAGCGGACGCGGCGGCGCCTACGTACGCTTCGACACCACCGAGGACCGCACCGTCCAGGCGACCACCGCCCTGTCGTACGTGGACGCGCGCGGCGCCGCGACCAATCTGCGGGCCGAGGGCGGCCGGTCCTTCGACGCCGTACGTCACCGGGCGCGCGAGGAGTGGGAGCGCCGGCTCACCGACGTCCGCGTCCAGGGTGGCACGCCCACGCTCCGCCGTACGTTCTACTCCTCGCTGTACCGGTCGTTCCTCGCGCCCAACATCGGCAGCGACGCCGACGGCCGCTACACCGGCTGGGACCGCCGCACCCATCGCGCCGACGGGTTCACGTACTACCAGAACTGGTCGCTGTGGGACACCTACCGCACCCAGGTCCAGCTGCTCGCCCTGCTCGCGCCGCGCGAGTCGCGGGACATGGCCCGGTCGGTGGTCGCGATCGACGAGGACGGCGGCTGGCTGCCCAAGTGGGGCTACGGCCCGGTCGAGACGAACGTCATGAGCGGCGACCCGGTCACCCCGTTCCTGACCACCGCTTACCACATGGGCCTGCTCAAGGGGTTCGAGGAGCGGACCTACCGCGCGCTGAAGAAGAACGCCGACGGCGTGCCGCCCGCCGAGTACCCCGGCATCGGCCGGGAGGCCAACGTCGAGTTCGTCGGCCAGGGCTTCGCGCCCTACGTCAAGGGCCGGCCGCTGGCCAAGATGGGCGACTCCGACTACCACCACGGCGCCTCCGTCACCCTCGAGTACGCGCTCGCGGACGCCATGCTCGCCCAGATGGCCCGCGGCCTCGGCCACGAGGACGACGCCGCCCGCTATGCCGCCCGGTCGCGCAACTACCGGAACATCTTCGACCCGGCCACCGGCTTCTTCCGTGCCCGCGACGCCTCCGGCGCCTTCACCGGCTCGTCCGACCCGGCCCGCGGCACCGGCTTCCACGAGGGCACCGCCTGGCAGTACCAGTGGCTCGTCCCCCAGGACCTGCCCGGCATGGTCGGCCTCATCGGCGGCAAGCGCGCGGCCAACGACCGGCTGGACTCCTTCTTCGCCTACGACCGGCTGCTCGCCGACCCCGAGAAGACCGCCCGCGAGGTGTGGGTGCACGGGGACGCGTACGACTACTACGACGCCGACAAGTACAACCCGATGAACGAGCCCGACCTGATCGCGCCCTACACCTACCTGTCCACCGGCCAGCCCTGGAAGACCACGGACGTGGTGCACGCGGCGCTGACCCTGTTCACCGACACCCCCACCGGCATGACCGGCAACGACGACCTCGGCACGATGTCCGCCTGGAACGTCCTGTCGTCCATCGGGCTCTTCCCGATCCAGCCCGGCTACGACACCTGGGGCCTGTCCACCCCGGTCTTCGACCGCGTCCGCCTCAGGCTCGACCGCCGGTACTGGCCGAGCGGCGGGCTGACGATCACCGCGCCCGGCACCTCCGCCGCCGACCGGTACATCCAGGCCGTCCGCACCGACGCGCGGCCGCACCGGCGGACCTATCTGACGACCGGTGGGCTGCGCTCCCTGCGCGCGCTCTCGTTCACGGTCGGCCCGCGCCCGTCTGAGTGGGGTACGGCACCCGAGGCCGCGCAACCGGTCCTGAGGTGACCTCGCCAGTCACCTGGGTCCCGCCCCTCTCCGTGGGGCGGGACTTAATCTGCTGTTAACTGTGCGTAGCCTGATCGTACTTGACCGTAATCGGCTCGCGGAGTTTGACTGCAGATCCACCCGTCGTCGACGCGCGAGGCAACCCTTGACTTCCGACCTGCTCGCTCCTCTCGACCTGGCCTTCTGGAACATGGAGTCCGACCGGCATCCGATGCACCTCGGAGCGCTCGGTGTCTTCGGCGCGCACTCGCCCACGGCCGGCGCCCACGCGGCCGACCTGCTCGCCGCCCGCGCCGCCGCCGTACCGGGCCTGCGCATGCGCATCCGCGACGTCTGGCAGCCGTTCGCCTTCGGCGGCGCGACCCGCGAGACCGCCCCGGACTTCGACCCGCTCGACCATGTACGGCTGCACGCGCCGACCGCCGACTTCCACGCGGCCGCCGGCCGGCTGATGGAACGCCCCCTGGAGCGCGGCCGGCCACCGTGGGAGGCGCATGTGCTGCCCGGCGAGGACGGGGTGTCCTTCGCGGTGCTGTTCAAGTTCCACCACGCCCTCGCCGACGGGCTGCGCGCGCTCAAGCTCGCAGCCGGCGTCCTGGACCCGGTGGACCTGCCCGAGCGCGCGCCCCGCGCCATCGAGCCGCCCCGCGGCCTGCTGCCGGACGTGCGCAAGCTGCCCGCCCTCGTCCCGGAGCTGGTCAAGGGCGCCCTGTCCGACGTGGGCCGGGCCCTGGACATCGGCGCCTCGCTCGCCCGCTCCACGCTCGGCATGCGCCCGTCCTCCGCGCTGGCCTCCGCGCCCAGCGGCACCCGCCGCACCGCGGGCGTCGTCCTCGACATCGACGACGTGCACCGGGTGCGCAAGAGCGTCGGCGGCACCGTCAACGACGTCCTCATCGCCGTGGTCGCCGGGGCCCTGCGCCGCTGGCTGGACGAACGCGGCGACGGCAGCGCGGGTGTGGCGCCCCGCGCCCTCATCCCCGTCTCCCGGCGCCGCCCGCGCACCGCCCAGCCACAGGGCAACCGGCTCTCCGGGTACCTGATACCGCTTCCGGTCCACGAGCCCGACCCGCTCGGCCGCCTCACCGCCGTGCGCACCGCGATGATCCGCAACAAGGACGCGGGCCCCAACCGGGGCGCCGGTGCCGTCGCCCTGCTCGCCGACCACGTGCCGGCGCTCGGCCACCGGCTCGGCGGGCCGCTCGTCGGCCAGGCCGCCCGGCTGTGGTTCGACATCCTGGTCACCAGCGTGCCGCTGCCGGGCCTGGGGCTGCGGCTGGGCGGTCATGAGCTGAGGGAGGTGTATCCGCTGGCCCCGCTGGCGCCGGGCCAGGCGCTGGCGGTCGCGATCTCGACGTACCGCGGTCGCGTGCACTACGGGCTGGTCGCCGACGCCCGGGCCGTGCCGGACCTGGACGTGTTCGCCCGGGCGGTCTCGGACGAGGTGGAGACGCTGATCTCCGTCTGCGACGCCTGAGCGGCCGGCCTCCGGCCGGCCCGGGGTACCCGCCGCACCACCCGTGCGGCACTCTTCGCCGGGTGCGGGCGGGTACCCATGGCGTCGGGGGAGAGGGGCCGGCAGCAGGGCCGGGCGGGACCGACGGGGCGGTGCGTACCGGTCGGGTTTGGCCGAAAGGGCTGCCGCTCCGTAAAATTCCCCGTTCGAAAGCGGGCGCGAGTCGGAGCGCTGCGCGGGTGATCAGGGAAGCGGCAGCGCGATGACGGTGACAGAGGACGGGGCTGCGTCCATGGAGGCCCCCATGGACGTCCCCACGGACGCCTCCATGGACGAGGTGGTCCACGGACCCGGTATCGACCCGGAGCGGCTGGCCGTCTGCCTGAGCGTGCTCGAGGAACTGGACCGGATCGACGTCGACCACCCCGACGCGATCACGGTGCGCCGGGCCACCTCGCACATCTACCGCACGGTCAAGCAGCGCCGCCGCCAGGAGCGCCGGGCCGCCAAGACCGCGCACGACCGCGCCGTCACGGAGGCCACGGCCACCGGTTCCGCCGAGCGCATCGACGACGAGACCGAGGGCATCCTTCCCTCCTCGAAGATCGAGGCGGGCCGGATCGCCGGCATACTCCAGCGCCCGCGCTCCTGCTACACCTGCAAGGGCCGGTACGTCGAGGTCGACTACTTCTACCACCAGCTCTGTCCTGACTGCGCCCGCGTCAACCGGGCGAAGCGCGACGCCCGCGCCGACCTCACCGGCAAGCGCGCCCTGCTCACCGGCGGCCGTGCCAAGATCGGCATGTACATCGCCCTGCGCCTGCTGCGCGACGGCGCCCACACGACCATCACGACGCGGTTCCCCAAGGACGCCATCCGCCGCTTCAAGGCGATGGACGACTCGGCGGACTGGATGCACCGTCTGGAGATCGTCGGCATCGACCTGCGCGACCCGGCCCAGGCCGTCGCGCTGGCCGACCAGGTCGCCGAGGCGGGCCCGCTGGACATCCTGATCAACAACGCCACGCAGACCGTGCGCCGCCTGCCCTCCGCCTACGCCGCCCTGGTCGAGGGCGAGGGCACGCCGCTGCCCGCCGGGGAACTCCCCGCCCACCACGTCATCGGCGCCTTCAACTCCGGCGCGGTCGGTGAACTCGGCGGGTCGGCCGCGCTGCCCGTCGGCACCAGCGGCCTCGACGCACAGCAGGTCGCCGACCTCGCCCTGGTCGCCGGGAACGCCAGCGTCGCCCGGCACCTGGACGGCACCGCCATCGACGCGGGCGGCCTGGTCCCCGACGTCGTCGAGACCAACACGTGGGTGCAGACCATCGAGCAGATCTCGCCGGTGGAACTGCTCGAGACGCAGCTGTGCAACTACACGGCGCCGTTCATCCTGATCAGCAAGCTCCGTCCGGTCATGGCCGATGCCGCCACGAAGGCGACGAGCGGACGGGCGTACGTCGTGAACGTCTCGGCCATGGAAGGCGTCTTCGGCCGCGGCTACAAGGGCGCCGGGCACCCGAACACCAATGCGGCCAAGGCCGCGATGAACATGGTGACGCGGACCAGCGCCGAGGAGATGTTCCAGAGCGACGGCATCCTCATGACCTCGGTCGACACCGGCTGGATCACCGACGAGCGCCCCCACTACGACAAGCTGCGCCTCGCCGACGAGGGCTTCCACGCGCCCCTGGACCTGGTCGACGGCGCCGCCCGCGTCTACGACCCGGTGGTGCGCGGCGAGGCGGGCGAGGACGTGTACGGCGTCTTCCTGAAGGACTACGCGCCCGGCAAGTGGTGAACCGCGGGCGGCAAGGCGTGTGCCGCCGGGCCGCGGGCCGGGAAGACGGTGGCGTGCCGGGCGTCCGGTGATCTACCGTCCGATCGTCGAGCCGGGTGCCCGGTGCGCAGGTGACGCGTACTTCGTGGTTGAACTCCACCCGACAGGCCGCCTGGTGCCTGTCAGGCCCTTCGGTGGGCCGACCGCGTCGCCGCCGGGACCTCGGGCACCCGGTCCCGGCCGTCAATCCACCGCGCCGAGCGGCGAGTTGCGCGCCGCCACCAGTTCCAGCACCGTGCGCCAGTCCTCCAGGACGCCTGCGTCGAAGCCGCCCGTCCGGCTCTCCTCCTCCGCCCGACGCAGGCGCAGCACATCGTCGTCGGCGAGTCCCGTCTCCCCGCACACCAGCCGGAACACCCGCTCCCCGAGCAGGGAGCGCACCGCCTCGGCCGCGCTGCGGGCGCGCGCCGCGCCGTCGCCCGGGCGGAGCACCGGCCCGATGCCATGGACCAGCCCGGCCACCTGGAGTTCCTTGTCGGCGGGCCGGCTGCGGCGCAGCAGCGCCGCGGTCCGCAGCGCGTGTTGGTACCGGCCGGCGTACAGCAGATCCATCAGCTCCTCGACGCTGCGCAGCTCCATGCGTCAGTCCTTCCGCGAGACAGCCGTGCCGCCCGCCAGCAGAGCACGGCCGGCTTGCGGCCCGGCCAACGGCATCTGAACTGCGCCGCGCCCGGTCGCCGTAAACCTCGGGCTGGTATCGAAGAAACGTTCGCTTATGTAGGCCGAGTGGGTGATTCGCTCGGTCGCGCGGGTGATGCGCGCGGTTACAAATAGCCCCATATTGAGGGGTATTGGATGGCCAATGGACTCGCATGCGTTACAGCTTGTTTGCACTCCCTATCGAGCGGACGTCCGCTCATTTGGTTAATCTGGAGGGGACGGACAGCAGTACGGGGTCCCACCCACACCCACCGTCCGTCCCGGGGCGAGCCGGTCCACAACGGCCTGCTCTGACACGAGAAACCGGCGCCACCGCGTCCGAACTGGCCTTCAATCCAGACCCGAGCGGGCGACAAGTGCCGGAGCGCAGACTGTCCGGTATGCCCCGAGGGTGACCCGACACATAAGGAGTGCGCGGTGACACCGGAGAAGACGAATCGCGAACAGCGCCCCAAGGAACGCACGGAGCGCTCGGGCCGCCGGGCCGGAGAACTCGGCAGCCTCGAGGTGTGGGCCCGGTCCGCCCCGATCCGCCTCGCGGGCTACGAGGACGACCTCGCCGAACCCCACATTCTGCCCAGCGTGGACTGACACCGGGACCGGACCCGTCGCGATCGCCGACGGCATGGGCGTGGCAGCTTCACGCCCATGCCGATCAGGGAGGCCGCGGCCGACCACCGACCGCGGATCCAGCCCTTCCGGCACCGCATCGTCACCGCCGCCGAGACCTGCGCCCGGGCCCCGGAGACGACCGAGGTGACGGCCCGCGCGCTCTGGACGGACCCCGCCGAGCGCGTCCACGTCACCGAGGACCCCGCCGCAACCGTGGTCGGCTCGGCCTGTCCCACCGCCGGCCACGGCGGACCGGCCGCCCGAGTGGCCGACGCCGGCTTCCCGACCGGCCCGGACCACACCGGCCGCGCCGTCGGCCGGAAGCACCCACGGCCCGGCAGGACGGGGCCGCACGTCACGTACCGCTCGCCGGACCGGACCCGGCCGCCGACCGGGCCCGCCGCCGCACACACCGCTACCGCCGGTCCGCCACCGGTGCCGTCCGCTGCCACGGGTGCAGGCGCTCCAGTTCCTCCGCCACCTCCAGCAGGACGGACTCCGTGCCGGGGCGGCCCACGAGCTGTACGGCGCAGGGGGCGCCCGAGGGCAGGGTGCCGAACGGGACGGACATCGCGGGCCAGCCGGTCAGGTTCCACGGCGGGGTGAACGGCGAGTAGGCCGTGTTGGCGAGGACATTGCGCAGCCAGCCGCGCTCGTGCCACGGACCGGCCTGGGGGGAGCGGCGGGCCAGCGCCGGGGTGAGCAGGACGTCGTGCTCGGCGAAGAAGGGCGTCAGCCGGTCGCGCAGACGCTCGCGCGCGTCACCGGTGCGGACCGAGCGGACGAAGCGCCGGCCCACCGCCGCGTGCACCCGGGTCCGCCGGGCCAGCCGAGCCGGGTCCAGGCCCTCGGCGTCCACCGCTGTCCCGGCCGTCCAGTGCCGCAGCGAGGTGACGCCCAGATCGAGGGGGTACGGCGGCTCGGCCCGCCGCACCCGGTGCCCGGCCCGGGCCAGCAGCCCGGCCGCCTGCCGGACCGCAGTCGTATACGGCCTGCTCACGCTCACCCCGGCCAGCGGGCTGCGCACGGCGACGGCGATCGTCCTGCGTGACGGCTCCTCCGGCCGGGCGGAACCGGTGCCCGCGAGGACGTCGAACATCAGCCGCAGGTCCTCGACGGTCGTGGCCAGCGGGCCGTTCTCCGACATGCCGAACCAGTCGCCGTTGCCGATCCCCGCCGGCACCACCCCGTGCCCCGGTTTCAGCGTGACCAGCCCGCAGTTCGCGGCCGGGATGCGCAGCGAGCCCATGCCGTCGTTGCCGAGCGCGATCGGCACGAGCCCCGCGGCCACCGCCGCCGCGCTGCCGCCCGAGGAGCCGCCCGCCGTGCGCGAGAGGTCCCACGGATTGCGGGCGATGCCGAAGACCCCCTCCGTGGTGCCGAAGACACACAGCTCGGGCACGTTCGTCAGGCCCACGACCACCGCACCGGCCGCCCGCAGCCGGGCCACCGTGACGTGGTCCTCGGTGGCCGGCGTGTCCGGACCCGCGGCGGTGCCGTTGCGGTGGGACTCGCCGCGCACCGCCAGGTTGTCCTTCACGGCCACCGGCACGCCCGCGAGCGGCAGTTCGGCCAGATCGGCACGCAAGGCCAGCTCGTCGGCCTCGGCGAGCGCGGCCTCGGCGCGGACCTTCCGGAACGCCTCGATCCGTCCGTCGAGCCGCTCGATCCGCGCCAGATGCCCGGCCACCACCTCCCGTGGTGTCACCCGCTTCTCGCGTACGGCGTCGGCGATCTCGGCGGCGCTCCGCCCGGCCCAGTTCCCCACGGGCACTCCTCGGTCAGTCGTCGGCTACTCGCTGGTACGCATCACGGCGCAGGGAGAACTGTGCCCGGTCGGGGGCGGCACGTCGAGAGGTCCGGCGGTGGGTGCGCAAGCTAATGCGCTTGAGTGGCACGGCTCTAAAGCGCATTAGCGACGATCGAAATCTCCCAAGCAAGCCACTCTGACCTGCACTAATGGGCGGTCATTCGCTTTAGCTCGGCGAATGCATTGACTTTCCCCGAAGGTCCCGGGCAAGGTCTTCGGCGCCACCACGGCGAAGTCGTCACGCCCGGACCAGGTACTCCCCACCCCACAAGGAGACTCCCGCTCGTGAAGCCCACCAGACGCACCGTGCTGATCGCCGCGACCGCGGCCGCCCTCACACCGTCCCTGCCCGCCACCGCGGCCCCGCGCGCCACCGCCGCGACCCCGCCGTACGCCTCCTACTGGTACCCGGACTCGCTCCCCTCCGGCAGTCCCGGCACCGGGATCACCTGGCGCAGCCTGAAGACCTGGCGCGCGGCCGACGACCCCGACCTCGCCTTCAACGCCGCGTCCGTGCCGCTCGCCGCCCGCTTCACCCCGACCCCCGCCAACACCACCGCCCGCTCCGGCCAGGCCCGTGTCCAGGCCCTGGTCTCCTTCGGCCCCACCTCGAGCAACCCCTCCCAGGGCTCGGCCACCGCCGACTACTACGCCCTCACCCACTGGGCCTATCTGGACGAGCTGGTGTTCTGGGGCGGCTCGGCGGGGGAGGGGCTGATCCTGGCGCCGAACGCGCCGATCGTGGACGCGGCCCACCGGCACGGCGTCCCCGTCCTCGGCAACATCTTCCTGCCGCCCACCGCCTACGGCGGGCAGCTCCAGTGGACCCGCGACCTCGTGCAGACGGACGCCGGCGGGCACTATCCGCTCGCCGCGCAACTCGTCGCGGTGGCCGCGGCCTACGGCTTCGACGGCTGGTTCGTGAACGCCGAGACGAGCGGCGGCAACACCGCACTCGGCACGGCCATGCTCGGCTTCGTCAAGGAGCTGAAGGCCCTCGCCGCGGCCAAGGGGCAGCGGGTGACCTGGTACGACGCGATGACCGTGAAGGGCACGGTCAGCTGGCAGGGTGCCCTGAACAGCCAGAACCAGGCGTTCTTCCGGGCCGCCGACGCCATGTTCGTGGACTTCCGGTGGAGCGCGAGCACGCTGGCCGCCTCGGGCACGAAGGCGGACCAACTGGGGCGCAGCCGGTATGAGTTGTGGGCGGGCGTCGACGTCGAGTCGAACGGATCGAATTCGTCCGTGAACTGGGACGCGATCGTGCCCGCAGGGAAGCCGCACGTCGCCTCGGTCGGCTTCTACCGGCCGGAGTGGACCCGTAACCACCTGCCCGCCGACCGGCGCGCTCCGGAGGATTTCCACGCCGCCGACGACCGGTTCTGGAGCGGGCGGTCGCTCGATCCGTCCCGGCCGGACGGCACCGATCCCTGGCGGGCGCCGGCGGTGTCGGTGGCGGACCGCTCGACGGTGACCTCGATACCGTTCGCCAGCGTGTTCAACACCGGGCACGGGCTGCGGTGGTACGAGGAGGGAGCCGTCGCCTCGGAGACGCCCTGGAACCACCTCGGCCTGCAGGACCGGCTGCCCTCGCGGCGATGGGTGATACGCACGGCCGGGGAGCGGCCGGCGGTCTCCTTCGACTTCGCCGACGCATGGCGGGGCGGCAGCAGCGTGCTGGTGGACGGTGAACTGGATCAACCCGTGGTGGTGGATCTGTACGCGACTCGGTTGCCGATCGGTGTGAACACCGTTGTCGAGCTGACGTACCGAACCGAAAGCGGCGGTGTGAACGCCGAGTTGGCGGTGGCGACGGCCGAACCGGGCGGCGCCGGGGCGGCCCCGCCGTACACGTATCTGGCGGTGGATCCGGCCGACGACGGGGCCCGCGTGAAGTCCGTCAACGGCTGGCACACGGTGACCCTCCCGCTCACCGGGCTGTCCGGCACCGTGCATGCCCTGGGGGTCCGGCTCACCGCCACCGAGGGCCCGGTGCGCTGGCGGCTGGGCGGCCTCGCCGTCCGGGACGCGGTCACCACACCCGCCGCCCCCACCGGCGCCCGGATCACCGCGGCCAGCGGCGGCGACCTCCGCCTCGCCTGGAACGCCGCCCCCGGCGCCGTACGCCACTACACCCTCCACCGCCTCCTCCCCGACGGCGGCCGCCGCTTCCTCGGCGCCACCGGTCAGCGTGCCTTCTTCGTCCCGGGCCAGCGGCCCGAACAGGGCGAGACGGCCGCACGGTTCGAACTGCGCGCCGTGGGGGAGTCGTACGGAACCTCGGCCCCCGTGACCGTCACCCACCCCTGGTGACGGACCGCGCGTCCCTGGACGTCACCGTGCGCGGCGGCTGACCACGGGGCGCGCGGCGCGGATTCCCGCCCGTCCCGTCCCTCCGGCGACGAGCGTTCTGGCAGACGAGCCACCGGCTTGATGGAAGGATGGGGCGCACGACACCACAGCCGGGGGGCGGAATTGCGTGAGTTCGTGTACCTGTCGGACGGGAAGCTGCGGCAGTTCCTGCCCAGGCCGTCCCGTTTCACCCTGCCCGGTGCCATTCGCCTGAACACCCCGGTGGGCGGCCTGGACGTGGAACAGGGCCCGCAGGACGGTGAACGCGACCGACTGCAGCACCTGGAGAAGGTCGACAAGCACCTGAACAACCAGGCCGAATGGTTCGGGGATCCCGCGCTGCGCCCTGGCGTATGGGTCTGGTTCGAGGCGCCACTGCGCTGTGTGACGTTACGGGGCGCGTACCAGCACATGGTTCTCTTCGCCGATCCGGTCCCCGGGGAGGACCCGGAGTACGACAGGCAGACGGGCTGCCGTCTCCTGATGCACGGATCTTCCCGGCATCTCCTCGGCTACGCGCCGGTGACCATCGACGGACCGCCGCTCGAGGGGATCGAGGGCGGATCCAGCATCGGGACGACGTTCCTCACCAGCGCCGGCCATGTCGTCAGTGCCCTGTCCCTGGAGCATGATCCCCTGGCGGCCCATGTGCCGGCGCCGGCCGTGGACCTGAGCGGAGCGGCGGTCCGGGAGCTGGTGGCCGCGCTCGACGCCCGGCACGCTCAGGCCGGCGGCGCGGCCCGCATGCACGGGTACGCGCGGGTGACAGCCGTTCTGCCGGCCACCGACGACGCAGCGCGGCTGGTCGTGGCAAGCCCGCTGAGTGTGGAGTATGCGTACGACCGGTCGTGACCCGACCGGATGCGGACAGCGCGGGAGAAGGAAGGTGCACATGGAGGACGTGGGCGGCGGCCTGCCCGGTGAGGTGCGTTTCCTCAGCGACCATCTCAGGCGCACCTTCGAGCCCTTGATCGACCTGAGGGACCTCGACCGCCGCCCGGGTCGCGAGCGGGACGCCGCCTTCCTGACACGCGCGCTGGCCGCTCAGGCCGTTCGCATCGTCACCGGCTGCGGTCCCGAAGAGGCAGCGGCCGCGGTGACGGACGGAGCCGACGACCAGGGCATCGACGCGATCGCGATCTCTCCGAGCGGATCGGACATCTGGTTCGTCCAGGCGAAGTGGAGTCCCACGGGCAGGGCGGTGCTCGGAGAGGACGACGCGCTGCGCCTCGTGGCGGCACTGCGGCGTCTGACCAACCGCCACCACCAGGGCTCCGCCCCGCGGATCAACGCACTGCTGCACCGCATCGACGAGGCGCTGGGTTCACCTCGGTGCACCGTGCACCTGGTCGCCGCGCTGGCCGGCGACGGGCACCTCGCGCTCCAGGCGGAGCGACGGCTGGAGCGGGTGGGGAAGGAGTTCGGCTTCGAGGGCCGTACACCGGTCGAGGTGAGGACGCTCGGGCTGGCCGACTTCCACTCCGCGGCCCGCCTTCAGACCGCGCCGGTGCCCGTACACGTCACGGCGAGTCTCACGCAGGGCTGGCATGCCGTCCAGACGCCCTATCCGGCGTACACGGGACTGGTTCCGGCCGCCGAGGTCACCGCCTGGTACGAGAGCCACGGCCTGAGGCTGCTGGATCCGAGTCTGAGAGACACCCTCCGCGCGGACCGGGTCGACAAGGAGGCCGTCCACCGGCTGATCACCGAACCGGAGTACTTCTGGTACATGTCTCACGGACTCACGCTCACCTGCGATTCCGTCGACACGGAGTACTTCGGCCGCCGGATACCGGGAGAGCCCGCTCGCCTGCGGCTGGCCAACGCCCGGGTCGTCAACGGCGCGCACCTGCTGGCCTCCCTCGCCCACGCGGCGGCCCGCGACCCCCGTGCGGTCGATCTGGCTCTCGTCCCCGTGCGGGTGATCTGCGTGGCCGACGCGTCCGAGGACTTCGTCTCCCGGCTCACCGCGTCGTCACTGACGGACCACCGGCCGAACGTCCTGGACCAGGTCGCCTCCGACCCCGAGCAGGCACTGATCCGCTCCGAGTTCGCCCATGTGCTGGACAAGCAGTACGTGTTCAGGACGGGCGCCGTACCCCCGGCCCCCGGCGCCGGTTGCACGGTGCAGGAGGCGGCCCTGGCCCTCGCCTGCGCGCATCCGGACGTCGCCCTGGTCGCGCACACCTGCGCCGACTCCGAGTACCTCTTCCGGCCCTCGCCCGGCGGCGCCTACACCCGCCTGTTCGGTCAGGCTCCGCCCGCCCGGCACATCTGGACCGCGGTCCTCATCCACCGCCTCGTGCAGAGCGTCCTGGCCGAGCTGGCCCACACCGAGTCCCTCTGGGTGCGGGACGTGATGGAGCACGGTGACCTGCTGATCGGTCACCTCGTCTTCGAGCACATCGGCATCGAGAACAGGGAAGGGTGGCTGCAGTCCGCGCAGGAGGAGGGGGACTGGGGCAGGGCATGGATCCACAGACGCGTCCGAGTCCTCGCGTCGGCCGTGGCCGGCCTCTACGGCAAGAGCGTGTTCCTGGCCAGCATCTTCACCGACACGCGCAAGTGCCGTCAGCTCGCCACCGCGGTGTCGGAATCGCTCTCTTCTCTTGGCGAGTCAGGGGCCGGGCGACCGGTGCAGCCGGTACGCCGGCCCAGCAGCGTCTCGGTGCTCGTCGATCACCGGCGCATCCCGGACGGCGCACGGCTGTTCTACCGGCCGAGCAGCCTCGTCGAGGAGGAAGCCATCGGTGACTGGCTGCGGGAGGATCCGCGACGCTACCTCGCCACCTGGGTCAACGACCGCCGGAAGCCGCTGATCTGGGCCGCCGACGGCGAGAGCTACTCGCCCACCGGACTCGTCACGCACATCTGGCAGGAGGCGCGCTGGGACGACGCGCCCTCGGCGGTCCGTGGTCCGTCCGGATGGCATGTGCCGGGCGAGGGCACCCTGGTCGACCTCGCCGACCAGCTCGTGCCCCCCACGGAACCGGACGGCGGCGTGTGACATGAGAGTGGTCGACAACCGCTACGAGCTGCGCAATCCGCTCGGCCAGGGCAGCATGGGGCAGGTGTGGCAGGCCTGGGACAGGCGTCTCAGGCGAGCCGTCGCCATCAAGATCATCAACCCTGAGCGGCTCGCCGGTGCCGGCAGCGGCCTGACGACCGACGACATCGTCGCCAGGTTCTGCCGGGAGGCCGAACTGGGCGCCCGCTTCACGCACCCCAACCTCCCCGTGCTCCTCGACGCCCGGCTGGAGGGCAGCCCGAAAGACCTCCACATGGTCTGGGAACTCGTCCTGGGGACGGATCTGGCCCAGGTGCTCGCCAAGGACGGCCGCCTCCCGGTCGGCACCGCCCTCGATGTCGCCCGGCAGACCGCACAAGTGCTGCACCACCTGCACTCCTATCCGGTGATCCACCGGGACGTGAAGCCGGCCAACATCATGATCACCGAGGCGGGCGGCATAAAGATCGTCGACCTCGGCGTGGCCGCGGTCTTCGGTACCGCCAATCCCCGGCTGACGCAGGCCGGTCAGCTCCTCGGCACGGTCGCCTACATGGCGCCGGAACAGTTCCACAGCGGAGCCGTCGTGCCGCAGACCGATCTCTACGCCCTGGGCTGTGTCCTGTACGAAACGCTCACCGGCCAGCCCCCCTTCACCGGCGAGGCGGTCACCGTCATGGACGGACACCGCACCGCGGTCCCCGTCGCCCCCGAGACGCTACGGCCCGACCTCCCCGGGGACGTCACCGCACTCGTGATGGACCTGCTGGCGAAGGAGATAGCAGGGCGCCCGCCGTCCGCCCGGATCGTGCTCGACCGGCTGGACAGGCTGCTCGCCGCCACCCGCCGACCGCCGCGGCCCGCAGCACGGACCAGCACCCCGTCCGGCGCCCCCGCCACGCCGGCGCTGTCCGTCACGATTCGCAGGAGCCAGGCGCTGGCGCTCTTCCACGACGGTAGCTTCGGTCAGGCACTGCCGCTGTACGCGGCCCTCGGCAAGGAGCTGGCGGCGGCCGGACCCGAGCACGCGGCCGACGCCGCCCGGTGCCGGGCCAAGGCCGCCCACTGCCACATGCGTCTGGGGAACCTGGAGCAGGCGCTGGACGAGTACACCGCCCTGTGCGACGAACTGCCGCAGGACGACCCACGCGATCCGCTGCTGCTGGAGGTGCGCGGCGAGATCGGACTGCTGCAGGAGACCGTGGGCCACCCGGATGCCCTGGAGACCCTGGCGAACCTCTACCCCGTGCTGGCCGAGCACCTCGGTCCCGAGGAGCCCAAGACCGCGGAGGTGCGCGCCGCGCTCAACCGGGCCGTCGCCCGTTCACGCGTGACCCCGGGCCGGGCCGAGGCCCGCACCGCCCAGGGATGACGACAGGTCCTGGCCACCCAGCTGAGCCCGCAGCCACTGCTCCACCTCGCTCACGTGGGCCGCTGCCGCGGAGCGTGCCGCCTCCGGGTCGCGGGCGGCGAGAGCGCGGTGGATGGCGGCGTGCTCACGGCGGGTGCGGGCGAAGGCGCCCTCCTCCTGGTAGCCGCGCCAGACGCGGGCACGGAAGGTGCGCGAGGACAGGCCCTCCAGGATCGCGGCCATCGTCTCGTTGCCCGCGGCGGCGGCGATCTCCCGATGGAAGGCGAGGTCGTGGGCGAGGATCTCCTCCGGGTCGTCGGCGGTGTTCATCGCCGACAAGTGCTTCTCCACGGCGGCCAGTTGCTCCTCCGTGATCCGTGCGGCGGCCAGCGCGGTCGCCGTGGACTCCAGGATCCGGCGCACCTCCAGCAGCTCCACCAGCCGCGGCCCACGGGACAGGTCGGCGACCACGCCGAAGGTCTCCAGCAGGTCGCCGGCCTCCAGCGCGGTGACGTAGATGCCGGAGCCGTGCCGGGCCTCCAGCACGCCCAGGACCGTCAAGGCGCGGATCGCCTCCCGCATCGAACTGCGCGAGATACCCAGCCGGGCCGCCAGATCCCGCTCGGTGGGCAGCCGCTGGCCCGGCTCCAGCCGGCCCCCGGCGATCATCGCCTTGATCTCCTCGATGGCGCGCTGGGTCACCGTGCCCTTCTGCGGGGCTGCCTCGTCCACGCCACTCCTCCGGTCACCAGGTTGCGTCGCAGTCTAGCCAGCGCAGTGGTCCGACCACTACGCCGAGGGAGTGCGATTTTCCGCTGCACGAGGGTGTTCCGGCGCTCAAGTGGTCTGATAAGTATCCAGGCATCTGCTCGAACACCCTCGACGAGGAGCCGCGAGATGCCCGCCAGAACAGCGAGGAAGCAGAACAGGTCACGGATCACCGGCGCGGCGGCCCTGGCCGTCGGCGCCTCCCTCCTGCTCGCCGCGTGCGGCAGCACGAAGGACACGGGCGCCGCCGGCGCGGCAGGCGGGGACGGCTCGGGCAAGGTCGGGGTGATCCTGCCGCTGCTGACCTCCCCGTTCTGGCAGTCGTACAACGACTACGTGCCGAAGATGGCCAGGTCCGAGGGCGTCGACGCGCTCAAGACCGTCAACTCCAACAGCGACCCCTCGCAGCAGATCACGGACATCAACAACGAGCTGAACCAGGGCGTGCGCGGTCTCGTCGTCGCCCCGCTGGACAGCGCCGCCATCCAGGCGGGGCTCGACCAGGCCGAGCGCAAGGGCATACCGGTCGTCGCCGTGGACGTCGCGCCCGACCAGGGCAAGGTCGCCATGGTGGTGCGCGCCGACAACGTCGCCTACGGCGAGAAGGCCTGCGACTACCTCGGGCGGCACGTCACCGGCGGCAAGGTCGTGCAGATCATGGGCGACCTCGCCTCGGTCAACGGCCGCGACCGCTCCGAGGCCTTCAGGTCCTGCGTGAAGAAGAAGTACCCGAAGCTCAAGGTGCTGGAGATCCCCGCCAAATGGGAGTCCGACACCGCCGCCGCCAAACTGGACACCCTCCTCAACGCCAACCCCGACATCAAGGGGATCTACCTGCAGGCCGGCGGCGTGTACCTGGCGCCGACCCTGCAGACCCTGAAGTCCAAGGGCATGCTGCGGACGGCCGGGCAGAAGGGCCACATCGCCATCGTCTCCAACGACGGCATCCCGCAGGAGTTCGACGCCATCCGCAAGGGGCAGATCGACGCCACCGTCTCCCAGCCGGCCGACGCCTACGCCAAGTACGGCATGTACTACATCAAGGCCGCGATGGCCGGGAAGACGTTCGAGCCCGGGCCGACCGACCACGACTCGACCATCGTGAAACTGCCGAGCGGCATCCTCGAGGACCAGCTGCCCGCCCCCCTGGTCACCAAGGACAACGTCGACGACCAGAAGCTCTGGGGCAACACGGTCCGATGAGCACTCCACTCGTCGAAGCCAGGGGCGTCGTCAAGCGTTACGGCCCCACGCTCGCCCTCGCCGACGGCCGGCTCACCGTGTTCCCCGGCGAGTCCCACGCCCTGGTCGGCCGCAACGGCGCGGGCAAGTCCACCCTGGTCAACATCCTCACGGGCCTCCAGGCCCCGGACGAGGGCACCGTCCGCTTCGACGGCGAGCCCGCACCCCCGCTCGCCGACCGGGACGCCTGGCGCCGCAGGGTCGCCTGCGTGTACCAGAAGCCCACCGTCGTACCGGAGCTGACGGTCGCCGAGAACCTGTTCCTCAACCGGCAGCCGATGAGCCGCGGGTTCATCAGCTGGCGCAGGCTGCGCGGCGAGGCCGCCGACCTGCTCGCCACCTGGGACGTGCACGTCGACCCCGAGACACGCACCTCCGACCTGAAGGTCGAGGACCGCCAGATGGTCGAGATCGCCCGCGCGTTGAGCCTCGGTGCCCGGTTCATCGTCCTGGACGAGCCCACCGCCCAGCTCGACAACCGGGAGATCGAGCGGCTGTTCACCCGCATGCGCGCCCTGCAGGAGTCCGGGGTCACCTTCCTGTTCATCTCGCACCACCTGCAGGAGGTGTACGAGGTCTGCCAGGCGGTCACCGTGCTGCGCGACGCCCGGTGGATCACCACCGCGCCCGTCGCCGACCTGCCGAGGGCGGCCCTGGTGGAGGCGATGGCCGGTGAGTCGATCACCGAACAGGCCGTACGGGTCGGCGCAGTGGACGCGGCCGCCCCCGTCCTGCTGGAGGCGCGCGGGCTCACCTCACCGGCGTACGAGGACGTCGACCTCACCGTCCGCCGTGGGGAGGTGGTCGGCCTCGCCGGCTCCAGCGGCAGCGGCAAGACCGAGCTGGCCGAGTCGTTCGCCGGACTGCACACCCCAACCCGCGGAACCGCGCAACTCGGCGGTGAGCAGCTGCGGTTCGGGGACGTGCGGGCCGCCCTGGCGGCCGGGATCGGCTGTGTCCCGCGCGACCGGCACGACCAGGGCCTCGTGGCCGGAATGAGCATCGGCGACAACACCACCCTGAGCGTGCTGGACCGGCTCGGCCGCTTCGGCTTCGTCGCCACCGAGCGCAGACGCGCCTTCGCCGGAGAGCTGATCGACCGCCTCGACATCCACGCCGAGGGCCCCGACCAGCCGGTGGCGGACCTGTCCGGCGGCAACGCGCAGAAGGTCGTCATGGCCCGCGCACTCGCCTCCGATCCCCGTCTCCTCGTCCTGATCAACCCGACCGCGGGCGTCGACGTGAAGTCCAAGGAGTCACTCCTCGCCCGCATGGACAGCGCCCGCGACGACGGCACGGCCGTCCTCGTCGTCTCCGACGAACTCGACGACCTGCGCCGCTGCGACCGCGTCCTGGTCCTCTTCCACGGCCGTGTCGTCGCCGAGCATCCGGCCGGCTGGCACGACCACGAGCTGATCGCCTCCATCGAAGGAGTTGACCATGGCTACAGCCTCTCTCCGGGGGGCGACCCCCCAAACCCCCGGCCGACCCGCAGGGCGGCGGGGTGACTGAGACGAAGGCCGCGGCGACGGCGACCGCCGAGCCCGCGCGGGACGTGCGGGGCCTGCGCGGCTCCAGGACGCTCCTGCTCCGCCGGGCCCGCGAACTCGCGCTGGTTCCCGCGCTGTTACTGCTCATGGTGCTGGGCGCGGTGGTCAACGACTCGTTCCTGACCGAGCGCAACCTGATCTCCATCCTCGGCGCCTCCGCCGCGCTGGCCTTGGTCGTGCTCGCCGAATCCCTCGTGCTGATCACCGGCAAGTTCGATCTCTCCCTGGAGTCGGTCGTCGGTGTCGCACCCGCCATCGGCGCCCTGCTGGTGCTGCCCGCGCACCAGTCCGGCTGGGGCACCGGCTTCCCGGCCGCGCTCGCCCTCCTCGCGATCCCCGTCGTCGGCGCCGCCATCGGCGCCTTCAACGGCGTCCTGGTGGTCAAGTTCCGGCTCAACGCGTTCATCGTCACGCTCGCGATGCTCATCGTGCTGCGCGGCCTGCTGGTCGGCGCGACCAAGGGCAAGACGCTGTTCGGCATGCCCGACGCCTTCTACTCCCTGGCCACCACCACCTTCCTGCACGTCCCGATGTCCGTGTGGCTCGCCGCGGCCGCCTTCGCGGTCACCGGACTCGTGCTCAGGTACCACCGCACCGGCCGCGCCCTGTACGCGATCGGCGGCAACGCGGACGCGGCCCGGGCGGCCGGTATCCGCGTGGACCGCGTCATGCTCGGCGTGTACGTCGTCGCGGGCATGCTCGCCTCGGTCGGCGGCCTCCTGCAGACCGGGTACGTCGGCGCGATCAGCGCCAACCAGGGCCAGAACATGATCTTCACCGTGTTCGCGGCCGCGGTGATCGGCGGCATCAGCCTGGACGGCGGCAGGGGCACCATGTTCGGCGCCCTGACCGGTGTCCTCCTGCTCGGCGTCGTCCAGAACCTGCTCACCCTCGCGCAGGTGCCGTCGTTCTGGATCCAGGCCATCTACGGCGGGATCATCCTCGTCGCCCTCATGATCGCCCGCGTGACGACCGGCCGTGCCCAGGACTGATGGACCGTCAACCACCGCCGACCGAAAGGACTTCAGTGCCCGAGGCCCCCGCCCGCGTCACCGCGGTCGACACCCACGACATCCGTTTCCCCACCTCGCGCGAGCTGGACGGCTCCGACGCGATGAATCCCGACCCCGACTACTCGGCGGCCTACGTCGTGCTCCGCACCGACGCCGCCGACGGGCACGAGGGACACGGATTCACCTTCACCATCGGGCGGGGCAACGACGTCCAGGTCGCCGCGATCGACGCCCTGCGGCACCATGTGCTCGGCCGCGACGTCGACGGACTGTGCGCCGACCCCGGCTCGCTCTTGCGGGACCTGATCGGCGACAGCCAACTGCGCTGGCTCGGCCCCGAGAAGGGCGTGATGCACATGGCCGTCGGGGCCGTCGTCAACGCCGTGTGGGACCTCGCCGCCCGGCGGGCCGGCAAACCGCTGTGGCAGCTGCTCGCCGACGCCGAACCGGAGTGGCTGGTCCGGCAGATCGACTTCCGGTACATCACCGACGCGCTCACCCCCGAGGAGGCCCTCCGCCTGCTGAGACGGGGCACGGAAGGAGCCGCGGAACGCCGGGCCCGGCTGCTGGAGCGCGGCTACCCCGCCTACACCACCTCCCCGGGCTGGCTCGGCTACGACGACGACAAACTGGGCCGGCTCGCCGCCCAGGCCGTCGCCGACGGTTTCCGGCAGATCAAGCTCAAGGTCGGCGCCGACCTCGACGACGACATCCGCCGCTGCCGGGTGGCCCGCGCGGTCATCGGACCGGACGTGCGCCTGGCCGTCGACGCCAACCAGCGCTGGAACGTGGACGAGGCGATCCGCTGGACCAGAGCCCTGGCCGAGTTCGGCCCGTACTGGATCGAGGAACCCACCAGCCCCGACGACGTCCTCGGCCACGCCGCGATCCGCCGCGCCGTGCGCCCGGTCAAGGTCGCCACCGGCGAACACGCGCACAACCGGATCGTGTTCAAGCAACTGCTCCAGGCCGGCGCCCTGGACATCGTCCAGATCGACGCCGCCCGTGTCGCCGGGGTCAACGAGAACCTCGCCATCCTCCTGCTCGCCGCCAAGTTCGGCGTCCCGGTCTGCCCGCACGCGGGCGGGGTCGGCCTGTGCGAACTCGTCCAGCACCTGTCCATGTTCGACTACCTGGCGGTCTCGGGCACCACCGAGGACCGGGTCATCGAGTACGTCGACCACCTGCACGAGCACTTCCTCACACCGGTCGTCCTCCGCGACGCCCACTACACGGCACCCACCGCGCCCGGCTTCTCCGCGGCCCTGCGCCCGGAGTCCGTCGCGCGGTACACCTTCCCCGGCGGCACCTTCTGGGCCGCCGACCCCGAGACAGCGAAGGGACAGGCCGCATGAACGACTTCGCGGGCCTCAAGGCCCTGGTCACCGGCGGTGCGTCCGGCATCGGCCGGGCCACCGCCGACCTCCTGGCCGCGCGCGGCGCCCGGGTCGCCGTCCTCGACCTGGACCCGTCGCCGGTGCGGGAGCCGCTCCTGGCGTTCCCCGCCGACGTCACCGACGACCGCTCGGTGCGCGCCGCCGTCGAGGAGGCCACCGAAGCCCTCGGCGGTCTGGACATCCTCGTCAACAACGCCGGGATCGGCGCCCAGGGCACGGTCGAGGACAACGACGACAGCGAGTGGCGGCACGTCTTCGACGTCAACGTCCTCGGCATGGTCCGCACGGCCCGCGCGGTCCTGCCGTCCCTGCGCCGCTCCCGCCACGCGGCGATCGTCAACACCTGCTCCATCGCCGCCACCGCGGGACTCCCGCAGCGCGCCCTGTACAGCGCCACCAAGGGCGCCGTGTACTCGCTCACCCTCGCCATGGCCGCCGACCACGTCCGCGAGGGCATCCGCGTCAACTGCGTCAACCCCGGTACGGCGGACACCCCGTGGATCGGCCGTCTGCTGGACGCGGCCCCGGACCCGGCCGCCGAGCGTGCCGCGCTGGAGGCCCGCCAGCCCACTGGACGGCTGGTGTCGGCCGCCGAAGTCGCGGGAGCCATCGCCTACCTGGCGGGCCCCCTGTCCGGCGCCACCACCGGCACCGCCCTCGCCGTCGACGGCGGCATGCAGGGCCTCAGGCTGCGGCCAGTGGGCCGGTGAGGGCGCTCGGCCGCGGCGGCGTCGAAGTCACCCCGCTCGGGTTCGGCGCCGCGGGCATCGGCAACCTCTACACCCCGCTGGACGACGAGCAGGCGTACGACACCGTGCGGGCCGCCTGGCAGCGGGGCATCCGTTACTTCGACACCGCACCGCACTACGGGCTCGGCCTGTCCGAACGCCGGCTCGGTACGGCCCTGCGCGCGTACGAGCGCTCCCGGTACACCGTCTCCACCAAGGTCGGCCGCCGCCTGGACCCCGCCGACGGCACCGGCGACGACCTCGGGAACGGCTTCGCCGTGCCCGCCGCCCACCGGCGCGTGTGGGACTTCAGCGCCGACGGCGTCCGCCGCACCCTGGAAGCCAGCCTGGCACGGCTCGGCCTGGACCACGTCGACATCGTCTACCTCCACGACCCGGACGACCACGCCGAACAGGCCTTCCGCGAGGGCTATCCGGCCCTGGAGAAACTGCGCGCCGAGGGCGTCGTGGGGGCGATCGGCGCGGGCATGAACCAGACCGGGATGCTCACCCGGTTCGTCCGCGACACCGACGTCGACGTGGTGCTCTGCGCGGGCCGCTACACCCTGCTCGACCAGAGCGCCGGCACCGCACTGCTGCCCGCGGCCGCCGAGCGGGGCGTGTCGGTCGTCCTCGCCGGCGTCTTCAACTCGGGCCTGCTGGCCGACCCGACACCATGGGCGACCTACGACTACGCCCCCGCACCACGGGAGTTGCTGGACCGTGCCCTGCGGCTGAAGGAGGCGGCCGAGCGGCACGGCACCACCCTGCGTGCCGCCGCGCTGGCCTTCGCGTCCGCGCACCCGGCCGTCACCGCCGTCCTGACCGGGCCCCGCTCGGCGGCCGAGGTCCACGACGGCGCCGACCAGTTCGCGGCATCCGTACCGGAGGCGTTCTGGCGGGAACTGCGCGACACCGGCCTGCTGCCATGACCGTGGACGCCCACCACCACGTCTGGGACCTGTCCGTCCGCGACCAGGACTGGATCGAGGGTCCCCTTCTGCCGCTGCGAAGGAACTTCACGCTCGCCGACCTCGAACCCGAGGCCCGTGCCGCCGGCGTCGACCGTACCGTCCTCGTCCAGACGGTCACCGTCGCCGAGGAGACACCGGAGTTCCTCGCGCTCGCCGCCGAGCACGATCTCGTCGCCGGGGTCGTGGGCTGGACCGACCTCACCCGCCCCGACATCGCCGACGAACTGGCCCGCCTGCGCGCACTTCCCGGCGGCAGCCACCTGAGGGGCATCCGCCACCAGGTACAGGGCGAGCCCGACCCGGAATGGCTGCTGCGGGCGGACGTCCGGCGAGGACTGACCGCCGTCGCCGAGGCCGGCCTCGTCTACGACCTGGTGGTCCAGAGCCACCAGCTCCCGGCCTGCGTCCAGGCGGCCGCCGCCCTGCCCTCTCTCGTCTTCGTCCTGGACCACCTGGGCAAGCCGCCCATCGCCTCGGGTGAACGTGAGCCCTGGGCCTCCTCCCTGCGGGCCCTGGCCGCCCTGCCCAACACGGTCGCCAAACTCTCCGGCCTGGTCACCGAGGCCGACCCGGCGACGTGGCGGACCGGCGACCTGCGCCCGTACGCCGAGACCGCGCTGGAGGCCTTCGGCGCCGACCGTCTGATGTTCGGCTCCGACTGGCCGGTGTGCACCATCGCGGCCACCTATGCGGACGTGCTCGGCACGGCGAAGGAGCTGACCGCTCGACTCGGCGCGGCGGAACGCACGGCCGTGTTCGAGGGCACCGCACGGCGCGTCTACGACCTCTGAGCCACCCCGGCCAGCCGGGTCGGCGGCAGATACTCCCGCACATACGTCCGCTCCCAGCAGGCGCCCGTCTCCCGCAGCTCCCGCCAGGTGGTGTAGCGGTAGCGGAAGAGACGGGCCCGGACGTGGCGGGGCGGGGTGTCCGGCGGGAAGGGGGAACGGCGCAGGAGCCTCAGGGTGTCGCGGTCGTTCTCCAGCAGCCGCTCCACCAGCCCGCCGAACCACTCCCCGGCATAGGCGGGCGACAGCGCGGCGAACCACATCAGCCAGTCCAGGCGCAGGTGGTACGGCGCGAACTGGCGGGGCCAGTGCCGAAGCGCGCCGGGTTTGCCCTTGAACTCGTACTCCCGCCAGTCCGAGTCCTCTCTGGGTGTGTCGTCCAGCGTGCCCTCGACCACCACCTCGTAGCGCACCCGGCTGACGCTGCCGAAGGCGCCGTAGGTGTTCACCAGGTGCAGCGGGTCGAAGGAGCGGTTCATGACCTGGCGGCGGGAGATCATGTTCAGCACCGGGCGGTAGCTCAGGAAGAGCAGCAGCGCGGCGACCGCCGACACCACGATCTCGTACCACAGGGGCGCCGACGGCACGGACGGCGCGGTCGTCGGGAGCCGGAGCGCGGACAGCGCCAGCACGACGGTGATCCAGTTCAGCCACGAGAAGTTGCCGGAGAGCACCAGCCACAGCTGGGTGACGATCATCAGGGCGGCCGCGGCCGAGGCGATCGGCTGCGGCGTGAACAGCAGCACCGGTACCACCAGTTGGGTGACGTGGTTGGCGGCCACCTCCACCCGGTGCAGCGGCTTCGGCAGATGGTGGAAGAACCAGCTCAGCGGACCCGGCATGGGCTGTGTCTCGTGGTGGTAGTACAGGCAGGTCAGCTTCCGCCAGCAGGCGTCGCCCCGCATCTTGATCAGCCCGGCGCCGAACTCGACCCGGAACATCACCCAGCGCAGCAGGAACAGCACGACGACGGGCGGCGCCACCTCGTCGTTGCCGAGGAACGCCGCGAGGAACCCGGTCTCCAGCAGCAGCGACTCCCAGCCGAACGCGTACCAGGTCTGGCCCACGTTGACGATCGACAGATACAGCGCCCAGGGCACCAGCCACAGCAGGATCCCCGCCCACAGCGGCAGCGCGGAGTCCGCCCCGGCGAGCAGGGCCGCCGACACCGCACAGCCCGTCCAGGCACAGACCGCGAAGAACCGGTCCGAGTAGTGCGCGTGGAACAGGCTCGGGGCCCGTCTGAAGGGCACCCGTGCCACGAAGCGCGGCACCGGCAGCATGCCGCGCTCCCCGAGCAGGGCCCGGAACTGCAGGGCCGCCGTCAGGAACGCGAAGAGGTACACGGCGGCCAGAGCCCGCTGGAGAACCAGCCGGCTCAACCAGTAGTCGGGTGCGGTGAACCAGTCCACGGCGGTGCGTGCCCTTCTTCGCGGCCGGATGCTCCCCCGAGTTGCCCGTCGGACAAGGGCGATGCAGACGATAGTGGGGAATCACCGACCGTGATGCGGCGGGCACGGTACGGAAGGCCACCAAGTCGAATAATCGGGCAAATCCTGGCAAGGTGGCTCCATGGCTGATCGGGGAGCGAGTGCCCTGTCACTCCCGGAGGACTGGCCCGCCCATCCGGACCCGATTCTCGCGCTCAACCGCATGGGCAGCTTCGACTGGGACCTGGACGGCGGTCTCTTCCACATGGACGCCCAGGCCTACGAGGTGTTCGACCTGCTTCCCGAGGAGTACGACGGCCGCCCGGAGTCCCTCGCCGTCCGGGTGCCGCCGCCGGAGGCGGCCCGGCTCGACGCGGTGGTCGCCCAAGCCATCAAGGACGGCAGCGAGAACTACGGTGCCTACTTCCGCATCCGCCGCCGCGACGGCACCCCGCGCTGGACGCACACCCAGGGCTACATCCGGCGCGACGCGTCGGGCCGCCCGCGCCGGGTCGTCGGCATCGTCCGGGACGCCACCCAGGAACTCGCCGACAGCGCGGCCCGCAGCCTCCGGGCCGCCCAGGACGAGGCCCTGCGCCAGCAGACCAACATCGTCCAGGTCATCTCCGCCGCCCTCGCGCACGCCCGCAGCGTGCAGGACGTCATCGACGTCCTCAAGGACGCCCACGGCATCCGCCACCTCGGCGCGGCCAGCCTGGTCATGGGCCTGGTGGAGGCGGGCCGCATCCGGCTCGTCGCCGAGGGCCCCGCCGGCAGCTTCGTCCCCGGCACCCGGATCACCCGGACGGACGAGCCGTACCCGATGAGCGAGGTCGTCCGCACGCTCGTCCCGCGGTTCATCGAGTCCCCGGAGGAGTTCGCCGAGGGCTACCCGATCCTCTGGCCGCACCTGGCCGATCTGCACATCACCTCGGCCGCCTATCTGCCGCTGATCGCCCAGGCCCGCCCGATCGGCGCCATGGGCCTGCTCTACGACGACCGGCGCGGCTTCTCCACCGAGGAGCGCGCCGTGCTGGTCGCGCTCGGCAGCAGCATCGCGCAGAGCCTCATGCGGGCCATGCTCTACGAGCAGGACAAGGACCTCGCCCAGGGCCTCCAGCAGGCCATGCTGCCCCGCACGATCCCCAGCGTCCGAGGCGCCGACGTCGCCGTCCGCTACCGTTCGGCGGCCCTGGGCCGGGACATCGGCGGCGACTGGTACGACCTGATCCCGCTGCCCGGCGGCCGGGTCGGAGCCGTCATCGGCGACGTCCAGGGCCACGACACCCATGCGGCCGCCGTGATGGGCCAGCTGCGGATCGTGCTGCGGGCCTACGCGGCCGAGGGGCACACCCCGGCCACCGTGATGGCCCGCGCCTCGGTCTTCCTGCACGAACTCGACACCGACCGCTTCGCCACCTGCCTGTACGCGGAGGCCGACCTGGCCACCGGCGTCGTCCAGGCGGTCCGTGCCGGCCACATCGACCCGCTGCTCCGGCACGCCGACGGCACCTGCCGCCGGGTGCCCGTCGAGGGCGGACTCCCGCTCGGCCTGTCCGCCGAGTTCGGCCGCCTGGAGTACCCCGTCTCCACCCTCGAACTCGACCCCGGCCACACCCTGCTGCTGTGCACCGACGGACTCGTCGAGCAGCCCGGAGCCGATCTCGACGACGGGATGCGCGGCCTGACGACACTCATCGCCAAGGCCCCGGACGACGTGCGCGCCCTCGCCGACCGGCTGATCCGGATGGCCGAGGAGCGGGGCGGCGACGACGACGTGGCCCTGCTCCTGCTGCGCCGCCGGGTGCCGCAGGCCCGGCGGCCCGGCGGCCGCCTCCAGCAGCATGTGGCGCCCGGCGACCCCGAAGCCCTCGTCCAGGCCCGGCACATGATCCGTGCCGCCGTCCGCGCCTGGGGCGCCGCCGAGCGCACCGACGAGATCGAGCTGGTCGCCGACGAGCTGATCACCAACGCACTGATCCACACCGAGGGCTCGGCGATCGTCACCCTGCGCGCCCTCGACAGCAGCGGCCGCACGCTCCGCATCGAGGTCGAGGATTCCTCCAGCGCCCTGCCGCGCCGCCGCGAGGCGGGGGAGGAGGGCGTCTCGGGCCGCGGGCTGCTCCTCGTGGACCGGCTCGCCGATGTCTGGGGCGTCGAGGCACGCGGCGGCGGCAAGGCGGTGTGGTGCGAGTTCCGCATGCCCTAGGGGGTTTCGTTCGGACCCGGGCCGATCCGGGCGGAGCCCCCTGGCGGCAGGAATCCCGGCAGGGCGTTGTCGGTGCCCGGTGGCACCCTGTACCTATGCCGGAACTGCCCGAGGTAGAAGCGCTGACGGACTTCCTCACCGAGCACCTGGTCGGCCGCCGGGTGGTGCGGGTCATGCCGGTCGCCATCAGCGTCCTGAAGACGTACGACCCTCCGGTCACCGCGTTCGAGGGCGGCGAGGTGACGGCCGTGCACCGGCACGGCAAGTTCCTGGACCTCGAGGCGGACAGCGGCCTGCACCTGGTGACCCACCTGGCCCGCGCCGGCTGGCTGCAGTGGAAGGACCGGCTGCCGGACGGCCCGCCCAAGCCGGGCAAGGGCCCGCTCGCGCTGCGCGTGGCGCTGGAGACGGGCGAGGGTTTCGACCTCACCGAGGCCGGCACCCAGAAGCGGCTCGCGGTGTACGTCGTCCGGGACCCGCAGGAGGTCCCGGGCATCGCCCGGCTCGGCCCGGACCCGCTCGCCGGTGATTTCGACGAGGACCGCTTCGCCGCCCTCCTGAAGGACGAGAGGCGCCGGCTCAAGGGCGCGCTGCGGGACCAGTCCCTGATCGCGGGTGTCGGCAACGCCTACAGCGACGAGATCCTGCACGCCGCGAAGATGTCCCCGTTCAAGATCGCCGGTTCCCTCACCCCGGAGGAGACCCATCATCTCTACGAGGCGCTGCGCGGCACGCTCACCGAGGCGGTCGAACGCTCCCGCGGAGTGGCCGCCGGGCGGCTGAAGGCCGAGAAGAAGAGCGGCCTGCGCGTCCACGGCCGCACCGGCGAGCCCTGCCCGGTGTGCGGCGACACCGTCCGCGAGGTCTCCTTCAGCGACTCCTCGCTCCAGTACTGCCCCACCTGCCAGACGGGCGGCAAGCCCCTGGCGGACCGCCGGCTGTCCCGGCTGCTGAAGTGAGGTCCTACGGCGCCTCGAGGGTCACCAGGCTCTGTCCTTCCGCCGTGCGGACCTCGTAGCGGGCGATCTGGTCCGGATGCATCTCGGCGGCGCCGAGCGCCGTGGTGGGCCTGGTGCTCCGTCCGGGGTTGGTCCAGCCGGCGACGACCTGTTCCGTGCCGTCATTCCCGATCGCGACGAGCCGGCAGGCGCGCGGGCCCGAGCCGTCCTTGATCTCCAGCCGGAGGTCGCTGCCCCAGTCCTCGTCCTCGGAGGTGACCCGCGCCCACACCCCGGTGTGCGGATCGGTCGCCGCGGTGACGTGCGCGGTGGGCTCCGGATGGCCGGCGAAGGCCACGATCCCGGGTCCGGCCACGGCCAGCACCACCGAGGCGGCCAGGCCGTACAGCAGCCGGCGGCGCCGGGCCCGCCGGCGGTGGGAGATGTCGCCGAGCAGCCGGTCCAGCAACCGGGGACCGGGCTGTGCCATGGGGTGCACGAAGCGCGGCGTGGCCCGGCGGTACAGCATCAACTGCCGGGCCGCGGGCCCGAATTCGGTCACGTGTGCCGCGCACTGCGGGCACTCCATGAGGTGGTCCTCGAAGCGGAAGGCCTCCGCCTCGTCCAGCACGCCGAGCGCGTACGCGCCGACGTCGCGATGCCTTTCCAGGGACCTCATGCCGAATCCTCGTGCCGAAGGGTGGGGGAAGGGTTACTCCTTGCTCCCACCCGTACGCAGCCGACAGCCGAATCACTCAAGCCACGCGCAGAATCCCGGACAAGAGATTCGGAGCGGCCGGGCCCACGGATTGGTGTGAATTTCGGATTGGTCAGAAGAGATGGATCGCGAGGTGCCCGAGGGGCAGCCCGAGCCGCCAGGCCGGCGTCCACACCTTCGGCCCGTCGTCCTCGCCGAACACCGCGCCGCCGCCCGGGACGGCGTCCAGGTCGGGCGCGAGCAGCTCGGTCTCCTCCAGCCAGCGCCAGGCGTCCGCCGCGAGCGCCAGGTCGGCCGAGGGGGTGCCCGCCTCGGCGTCCTGGGCGGTCAGCTCGGCCAGGCGCTCGTGCACCCAGTCCCGCCAGGGCTGGTCGTAGGCGGTCAGCGACAGCCAGTTCTCCAGCTGTGAGATCACCCGGATGCCCGAGAGTTCACCGTCGGTGTCGGACAGGAAGACGGTCAGCGCCAGCGCGTCCCGGCCGGCCCGGAACTCGAAGGACGTCGGTGGCATCAGATCGCCGGTGCGCAGCAGCTCGTCGGCGATGTACTCGGCGTACAACCAGGCCATGGGGACGATCAGTTCACCGCCGCCGGTGTCGTCGGTGCTCTCGTGACCTCTGTGCAGCATCCCTTCCTGCCCTTCCTCCGGTACGTGCGCGTCGCCCGACCCCCCGGACCCTGCCCCGCCCGGAACGCGGTTGAGGACAGCCCATTGCCCGAAGGGGGCCCACAGCAAGGCGCTTTACCGAGGTTTGACCTGGCTTCCGGTTTCACCGCAGGTCGGCTGCGTAGCCCGGAAGGACCCGGCGCAGGGCGCGCAGCGCGTAGAACGCGCGAGACTTCACCGTACCCGGTGGGATCCCCAGGGTTTTCGCCGCTTCCGCCACACTGGCCCCGCGGAAGTACACGAGTACCAGTACGTCACGGTGCTCTGGAGTGAGTGTCTTCACAGCCTCCCGGACATCCAGCACCGCGGCGGACCGCTCGGCGTGGTCGGCGGTCACCCGGGCGTTCTCCGGAACCGCGTCACCGACCTCGGGCGGCCGGGCCTGCCGGGCCCGCCGGGCGTCGATCGCGAGCCGCCGGGCGACGGTCAGCAGCCAGGGCCGCACGGAGTCGAAGTCGTCGGCGTGCAGGGCCTCGGGATGCTGCCAGGCGCGCACCAAGGTCTCCTGCACGAGGTCCTCGGCGCGCTGCCGGTCCCCGTCGCAGAGCCTGAACAGCAGGGCGAACAGGGGCCCGCCGTGCTCGCGCTGGAGTGCGGCCAGCTCGTGCTCGGCGGTCGTCGTCCCGAGGGGCGGTGTCGTCGTCCCGTGGATCAGTGAGGTTCCGGCCGTCATGGCCGTATCGCAGCGCAGGGCGCGACCGGGGCACAGGGGGCGGGCACGGCTGTGCGACGGACGGTCGATCGCGTCGGCGAACGGTCGGACGAACGGTCCGGCACGGCACCGGACGGGCTAACGAGACCGTACGGGTTGTTTACGGGAGAGGTCAGATTCGTACCCATATGCCCGTCACGGCTTTGTCTGTAGATACGAAGACCTTGGGGTGAGCTGATGTTCCGTCGCAGGCAGCAGATGACCCTGGCCCTGGCCCTGACCGCCCTCCTCGCGGCGGCGGCCGCCTGCCAGAACCAGGACCGGCAGGACGATGGGGCTCCCGCGCCCGCTGCCCCCTCCGCAGCCGCCTCCGCCACCGCCGCCTCCGCAGCCGCCGCCTCCGCCGTCCGCGGCTTCACCCTCGTCGCCTCCGGCGACATCCTGCCGCACACCTCCGTCATCGACCGGGCGGACTTCGACGCGAACGGCAGCGGCTTCGACTTCCGGCCCATGCTCGACGGGGTCAAACCGGTCGTCTCCCGAGCCGACCTGGCCCTGTGTCACGTGGAGACCGTCTACGGCGCCGACGGCGACTACTCCGGCCGCCCCGCACTCAAGGCCCCGCCACAGATCGCCCTGGGCCTCGCCACGACCGGCTACGACGGCTGCTCCACCGCCTCCGAGCACGCTCTGGACGACGGCACGCGGGGCGTCCTGCGCACCCTCGACGCCATGGACCGGGCGGGACTCCGGCACGCCGGGACCGCCCGCAGCGAGGCCGAGGCCCGCTCGGTCACGCTCCTGCGGGCCGGCCCGGCCAAGGTCGCGCACCTGTCGTACACGTACGGCACCGACGGCCACCCGAAGCCCTCCGGACAGCCCTGGGCCGTCAACCTGATCGACCCGGACCGGATGATCGCCGACGCCCGCGCCGCCCGGCAGGCCGGTGCCGACGTGGTCGTGGTCTCCGTCCACTGGGGCACCGCGTGGCAGGACGAACCCGACCGGTACCAGACCGGCCTCGCCCAGCGGCTCACCGCCTCGGCGACGAACGGCCGCCCGGACATCGACCTGATCCTCGGCACCCACGCCCACGTCCCGCAGGCGTACGAGAAGGTCAACGGCACCTGGGTGATCTACGGCATGGGTGACCAGATCGCCGGCGAGATGTACAACGACAAGGGCGCCCAGGACCGGCGCGCCAACGAGTCCACGCTGGGCCGCTTCACCTTCGTCCCGCCCGCCCGGCCCGGCGGCCGCTGGCAGGTCGCCAAGGCCGAGTTCGTCCCGCAGCTGTACGACCTCGACGCCGGCCGCGTCGTCGACCTCAACCGGGCGATCGCCCAGGGTGCCGAGCTGGAGAACGTGCGCGACCGGATCAGGGACGTGGTCCTCAGCCGTGGCGCCGCCGGGGACGGCCTGGTCATGGGGGAGTGATCACTCGGTGGGGGCCCGTGTCGCGAGCGCCGAACGCCGGTAGGAGTAGCCGAAGTAGATCACGCAGCCGACCAGGAACCACACCGCGAACCGCACCCAGGTCTGCCACTGCAGGAACGTGATCAGCCAGAGCGAGAAGAGCACACCCAGCGCCGGCACGAACGGCATCCACGGCGTACGGAAGGTGCGCGGCAGCTCGGGCTGCCGGTAGCGCAGCACGATCACCGCCGCGCACACCACCACGAACGCCAGCAGGATGCCGATGTTGGTGAGTTCGGCCGCCTCCCCGATCGGGACGAACCCGGCGATGGCGGCCGACGCCGCCCCGACGATCCAGGTGACCCGGGTCGGCACGTGCCGCGTCGGATGCGTCTTGGCGAACCACCTGGGCAGCAGCCCGTCACGGGACATCGAGAACCACACCCGGGTCACGCCCAGCATGAACGTGAACATCACCGTGAGGATGCCGATGATCGCACCCACCGCGATCACGTCCGCGAGCCCGGTCAGACCGACCGACTTGAACGCCGACGAGAATCCGCTCTCCGGATCGATGTCCTTGTAGTTCTGCATGCCCGTCAGCACCAGGCAGGCCGCCACGTACAGCACCATCGAGATCGCCAGCGAGTAGATGATCGCCTTCGGCATGTGCCGCTGCGCGTCCTTCGACTCCTCCGCGGCCGTCGACATCGCGTCGTAGCCGAACACCGCGAAGAACACCGTCGCCGCACCGGTGAACGCCCCGCTGATGCCGAACGGGAAGAACGGGTGGTAGTTCGCCGTGTTGATGTGGAACACGCCCACCCCGATCACCAGCAGCACCACCAGCACCTTCAGCGTCACCACGAACGTCTCGAAGCGGGCCGCGCTGCGGATGCCCAGGTTCAGCAGCCAGGCGATCAGCAGACACAGCACGGCCGCGAACAGGTCGACCCGGTGGCCCTGCCCGGTGCCGGGCGCGCCCAGCATCCAGGCGGGCAGGTTCGCGCCCATCTCCTCGACCAGGAAGCTGAAGTAGCCGGAGATGCCGATGGCCACCACGGCCACGATCGCCGTGTACTCCAGCAGCAGGTCCCAGCCGATGAACCAGCCCGTGAACTCGCCGAGCACCGCGTAGCCGTAGGTGTACGCCGACCCCGCCTTCGGGATCAGCCCCGCGAACTCGGCGTACGACAGCGCGGCGCACGCGCTCGCGAGACCGGCGATGAGGAACGACACCAGCACCGCGGGCCCCGCCGTTCCGTTGGCCACCGTGCCGGCCAGCGTGAAGATGCCCGCGCCGATGATGCCGCCCACGCCGATCGCGGTGAGTTGCAACAGGCCCAGCGACTTGTCCAGGCGGGGGCCCTCGCCGACCTCCGTCTCCTCGATGTGTTCGATGGGTTTGCGACGGAGAATCCCCTCACCCATACGGAGCTTGGCCACGAGCCTCACCTCTTCGCCGATGGCAAACGGCTGTCGGCGGATCATGATGTCTCAGGCCCGCCCCGGACGGAAGACGCCACGCACGGCCCCGGCCGGTGTCCATGCGCGGGTGCGGGTCGCGGGCGGCGAGCCCCGGATGCGCGTCGGCCGCGTCCCGCACCCGCGCATGGGGATGCACCGGCGCCGGGTCGGCGGGCGGACGCGCCGCGGGTCGTGCCCTGCCCGCCCCTTACCGGAGGGGCTGCTCGGTTCCCCGCCGGCCCGCCCGCTCGCCGCCGGGTCCTGCCCACGGCCGGCGCGCTGCGCGTGATCCGGCCGCCCGGCCCCGCCCTCGTCCGCCCCGGCGCCCCGATCCCCTGCGCGGGCGCGTTCCACCCCGTCCTCGGCGCCGAGCGCCTCGACCCGACCCCGGCCGGGTGGCCCGTACCCTCGCCGCCCGGTCGGTCACCGGCACGGCCGCCACCGCCGCCCTGACCGCCCTGCGGCGCTCACCGGGCCGGAGTGCCGCTCCTGTGGCGCCCTACGGAACGACCGTCACCGGCCAGCGCCCCGCCTTCACCAGCCGCACCGCCACCGAGCCGATGATCCGGTGCCCGGCCTGCTCCGAGGCGCCCACCACCACCGCGTCCGCCTTGAGTTCGTCGGCCGCCTTCACCAGGCCGTTGTAGGGGTCGCCGCGGAAGGTGTGGAACTCCCAGCGCACGTCGAATATCCCCTTGACCCGCTCGGCCGCCTCGCGGATCTGCGCGATCAGGTCCTCGGCGATCTCGTCGGTCGTCTCCGCCACCGGCGCCCCGAGTGCCGCCCCGGCCGCGAGAACCGGCTGCACATACACCACGGCCAGCAGCGCGTGCTGCCGCCGGGCCAGACCGCCCGCGTAGGCGGCGGCACGCAGCGAGGAGTCGGAACCGTCGACCCCGACCAGGATGACCTTCGGCCCGTCCGTCCCCCGCTCGAACCGGTGCGCGTGCTGTTCGTGCTGTTCCGTCACGGCCGTGAGGTTATCGGAACCAGCCCCTCCGGCCACGACGCAGGGCCACGCGACGGGCCCGCGCCCGACCCACCGCGCCGTCTCGGCCGAGCGGGTGTCCGGCCCACAGCGCCCTTTCGGCAGAGCCCGCATCCAGCGCCCGGCGCCGTTTCGGGAGAGCCGGCGTCCGGCCCACGGTGTTGTTACGACTGGGCGGGCATCCGGCCCGGGGCGTCGTTTCGATCGGTCCGGCGTCCGGCCCAGGGCGTCGTTTCGACCGGTCCGGCGCCCGGCCGACAGCACTGACTGGATCGGTCCGGTGTCCGGCGTCGGCGTGTTTTCGGTCGGGCTGGTGTGCGGTTTTGGCGTTGCCTCGACCGGTCCGGCGTCGGCCTCACGGCTCCGCCACGACCTGTCCGGCGCCCGGCTGTGGCATCGTCTCGCATAGTCCCGCGCCTGGCGTCCTGCATCGTCGCGAACGGTCCCTCGCCCGGCTCCGGCATCCGGCATCGTCCCGACCGGGCCCGCGCCCGGTATCCGGCGTCCGGTGTCGTCTCGGCCGCAGTCGCGCCCGGCATTCGGCGCTGTCTCGACGGGCGAGGCGTCCGGCCGCTTCCTACAGTCGGAACCATGACTGCCACCGCGGAGCCCGCCGCGCGGAGGGACGCCACGGCACCCTCACGCCCACCCGCGGGCGGACGCCTCGGCTGGGTGCCGGAGGCCTTCGCGACCCTCTTCGCCGCGCTCGGCCTGCTGTGCGCCCTGCTCGCGTTCATCGCCCCGCTGCGCGTCCTGCTCCGCCCGGTCGTCCGCACCCTCGACCTGCTCCTCGTCCCCATCAGCGCCAACCTCGCCTACGCGGTCTTCCTCTTCCTGCTGGCCGGCGCCACAGCGGCCCGCAAGAAGATCGCCTGGTGGCTGGTGGTCGTCTACCTGGGCCTGCTGGTCCTCACCGACGCCCTCGGCGTGGCCCTGGGCCTGTACGCGCAGTCACTGCCGTCCCTGGTGCTGTGCGCGCTGCTGCTGCTCCTTCTGGTCGTGGCCCGCGGGGAGTTCTACGCCGCCTCCCGACGCGGAGCCGTACGGCGGGCCCTGGGGGTGCTGCTGGCCGGTCTCGCCGTCGCGATCCTGCTGGGCTGGGGCCTGGTCTCGCTGTTCCCCGGCACACTGCCGCAGAGCCAGCACCTGGCCTGGGCGGCCGACCGGGTGTGCGGCGGCCTCGTCTCGGGCAGCTCCTTCGACGGCCGGCCACCACGCCAGGTCACCTTCGTGCTCGGCCTGCTCGGCGCGCTCGCCCTGCTGAACGCCGCCGCCACGCTGTTCCGCTCACAGCGGCTGGAGGCAGCCCTGCACGACGACGAGGAGGCCCGCATCCGCGCCCTCCTCGCGGCCTACGGCGAACGGGACTCCCTCGGCTACTTCGCCACCCGCCGCGACAAGGCCGTCGTCTTCTCGCCCAGCGGCAAGGCCGCCGTCACCTACCGGGTCGAGGCCGGGGTGTGCCTGGCCAGCGGCGACCCCGTCGGCGACCCGGAGGCCTGGCCGCACGCCATCGGGGCCTGGCTGGACATGGCCCGCCGGCACGCCTGGGTGCCCGCCGTGATGGGCGCCTCCGAGGACGGTGCCCGCGCCTACACCCGCGCCGGCCTCGGCGCCCTCCAGCTCGGTGACGAGGCGATCGTGCAGGTGGCCTCCTTCGACCTGAACGGCCGGGACATGCGGGTCACCCGGCAGGCCGCGCACCGGGTCCGCCGCACCGGCGCCACCTGCCGCATCCGCCGCCACGCCACCCTCACCGAACGCGAGACGGAGGAGATCGTCGACAAGGCCGACGCCTGGCGCGACACCGAGACCGAACGCGGCTTCTCCATGGCCCTGGACCGGCTCGGCGACCCCGCCGACGGCGACTGTCTGCTCGTGGAGGCCCTCGGCGAGGACGGCCGGCTCCTCGCCCTGCTCTCCTTCGTGCCCTGGGGCCGCGACGGCGTCTCCCTGGACCTGATGCGCCGTGACCGCACCGCCCCCAACGGGGTGATGGAGTTCATGGTCGCCGAACTGTGCGCCGTGGCCCCCAAACTGGGCGTGCACAGGATCTCCCTGAACTTCGCCGCCTTCCGGTCCGTCTTCGAGGAGGGCGCCCGCATCGGCGCCGGGCCCGTCCTGCGGCTCTGGCGCCGCCTGCTGCTCTTCTTCTCCCGCTGGTGGCAACTGGAGGCCCTCTACCGCTCCAACGCCAAGTACCGCCCCGAGTGGTATCCGCGCTTCATCTGTTACGGCGACACCGCCTCCCTCGCCCGCATCGGCCTCGCCTCCGGCATCGCCGAAGGCTTCGTGTCCGTACCCTCCTTGCGCAAACTCTGGGGAAAGGGGCACCCGAGATCCGGGCAGCGGCCCGCCACGACCGAAGGGCTGCCGTCCCTGACGGCGCTCGGCCTCGACGGAGGGGACCAGGCCGGGCCCGCCGCCCCGGACGCGGGCCTGCCCGATCAGGTCCGCGTCCGGCACCGCAGGCTCGACCGGCTGCGCGAAGGCGGCAGCGACCCCTACCCCGTCGGCGTCCCCGCCCCCACCCACGCCCTCGCCGACGTACCGCCCGACGAGGACGTGACCGTCGCCGGACGCCTCATGCTGGTCCGCGACTTCGGCGGCATCGTCTTCGCCGTCCTGCGCGACTGGTCCGGCGACCACCAGATCGCCCTCACCCGCGACGGATCCGGCACCGCCCTCGACCGCTTCACCGCCGACACCGACACCGGCGACCACATCACCGCCACCGGCCACACGGGACTGAGCGACCGGGGCGAACCCACCGTCTTCGTCACCTCGTGGCAGCTCACCGGCAAATGCCTGCGCCCGCTGCCCGACAAGCGGCGCGGCCTCACCGACCCCGAGGCCAAGGTCCGCCGCCGCTACCTCGACCTCGCGACCAGCCCCGGCGCCCGCTCCGTGCTCCGCGCCCGCTCCGCCGCCGTACAGGCGCTGCGCCAGGGCCTGCTGGACCGGGGCTACATCGAGGTCGAGACCCCGATGCTCCAGCAGATCCACGGCGGCGCCAACGCCCGCCCCTTCACCACCCACATCAACGCCTACGACCTCGACCTGTACCTGCGCATCGCCCCCGAGCTGTACCTGAAGCGGCTGTGCGTCGGCGGCCTGGAGAAGGTCTTCGAGCTGGGCCGCACCTTCCGCAACGAGGGGGTCTCCTACAAGCACAACCCCGAGTTCACGATGCTGGAGGCCTACCAGGCCCACGCCGACTACGACGTCATGCTCGACCTCGTCCGCGAGCTGATCCAGGGCGCGGCGACCGCCGCCTTCGGCTCCCCGGTGGCCCGCAAGGACGGCAAGGAGCACGACATCTCCGGGACGTGGCCGGTCAAGACCGTGTACGGGGCGATCTCCGAGGCACTGGGGGAGGAGATCGGGCCCGGCAGCGAACTGCTGCGGCTGCACCGGCTGTGCGACCGCGCCGGAGTGCCCTACACCGCCGACGACGGGCCCGGCGACGTCGTGCTGGAGATGTACGAGCGGCTCGTCGAGGAACGGACCCAGCTGCCCACCTTCTACAAGGACTTCCCGACCGACGTCTCCCCGCTCACCCGGCAGCACCGCAGCGACCCGCGGCTCGCCGAACGCTGGGACCTCGTCGCCTTCGGCACCGAACTCGGCACCGCCTACTCGGAGCTGACCGACCCCGTCGAACAGCGCCGGCGCCTCACCGAGCAGTCGCTGCGGGCGGCCGGCGGCGATCCGGAGGCCATGGAGCTGGACGAGGACTTTCTGGAGGCACTCGAGTACGCGATGCCGCCGACCGGCGGACTCGGCATCGGCGTCGACCGGCTGGTCATGTTCCTCACCGGCCTGACGATCCGCGAGACGCTGCCGTTCCCCCTCGTACGCCGCCGCTGAAACCGTCGTCCACTGGGCCGTCCGGGTGCATTCACGCCGCCGCAGCGGTGTCGTTGTGGTGCGCCGGAGTCCGGTGGGGCGACTGATGAGTCATGCAGAAGGATCAGTTGTTCACGCGACGCCGGATGCTCCTCGCCGGCGCCGCCGCCGTGGGGGCCGCGGGCACCGCCGGAGTCGTCCTGGCGGGCGGCGCGGAGACCGCGGGGACCGCCGCCCCCGTCCCCGGTCCGCAGGCCCAACGGGCGCTCAGACCCTCCGCCTTCCGGCTCCAGCCGCTCACCGGATACGGACCGCCGCGCGCCGCGCCCCGCAAGCTCGAGGTGCGCGATGAACCCATCCTGCGGGTCTCCGGACGCGGCCGGCGCATGGTGCTGACCTTCGACGACGGCCCGAACCCGGAGTACACCCCGCACATCCTGGACACCCTCGCCAAGCACGACGTCCGCGCCATGTTCTTCGTGTGCGGCGAGATGGTCGTCGACAACAAGGAACTGCTGACCCGGATGGCCGACGACGGCCACGTCGTCGGCAATCACACCTGGACCCACCCGCTGCTGACGACCCTCGACCGCAGGGAGATCCGCTCCGAGATGGAGCGCACCACCGATGTCATCGAGGACGCCTACGGCGAGCGCCCCCAGTGGTTCCGCGCACCCTACGGCGCCTGGAACCGGGCCACCTTCCAACTGGGCGCCGAGATGGGCATGGAGCCCATGGCCTGGACCGTCGACACCACCGACTGGGAGGAGCCGGGCACGAGCACCATCGTGGACCGCGTGGAGGGCGGCGCCGCCCCCGGCGCCGTGGTGCTCTCCCACGACGCCGGAGGCGACCGTTCGCAGACCGTCCGGGCGATCCGTGAATGGCTGCCCTATCTGATCGACTCCGGATATCACCTCACCGTGCCGCGCCGCCGAGTCTGACCGGGCTCTCGCCCGCCCGGTCGCGTGGCATCAGGCGACCGCGACCAGGCGGGCGAAGGCGACGACATTGCCGTCGTAGCCGTTCTGTTTCGAGAATCCTCCGCCGCAGGTGATGACCCGGAGTTCCGGGGTCCCTTTCGAGCCGTACACCCGGTCGCCGGGGAAATTGCTCTTCTCGAAGACCTCGACTCCATAGATCTCGAAGACCGCGGTCTTTCCGTCCTTGCGCAGGATCTCGACCCGGTTTCCCTTCTGCAGGGCGCCGAGACCGTAGAACACGGCGGGGCCCTGTTTGTTGTCGACGTGGCCGACGACGACGGCGGTGCCCTTCTCGCCGGGGGAGACCGCGCCGGTGAACCAGCCCGCCAGGTGGGGGTCGTCCGGCGGTGGCGCGCCGACCAGCCCGTTCGCGTCCAGCCCGACCGGCACGACCGGCGCGTCGACCTGGATCGCGGGGATCCGGACCCGGTCGACGGCGGAGAACGGCAGCACGGTCGGCCCGGCGGTGAAGGTCTCCGGGGTGGTGCGGCTGTCGGGTGCCGCCGCCGAGGCGGGCTGCGGCGGGCCGACGTCGAACTCCCCCGAACCGTTCCGGATGAGCGCCAGGCCGGTCAGCAGAACAAGCGCTATCACGCCCCAGGGCGCACGCTTCTTCCGCCGTTCCTCCTCTTCCGCAAGCTCGGACAGCTCGGACGCCACCATTCTCTTCCCCTCTCGACGCGGCCGTCGCCTCGTCCGTCGCATGGGAAAACGCTAAGTCCCGCGCGCGCGAAGGGCGACGGGGTGATGGGCGAACGGGTGGCGGGACGCTTTCCCGGTGCGCCATCCGAGTTGCAGCCACGAGGAATTTTCTGACGGTGTGTGACCTGCGACAATATCCGATTGTGTGGTTTTCGTTCGGCGTGTCGCCTCACCAGGACGGACCATTCTCGACATGCGGGCGTGTTCCGCGCGTCTGAGGGTCTTTCCGGGAGGTGTTTTCTCGCCGATCGACCGGGGACCGGACCCGGGCGCCTCCCGCGGAGGATCACATGCGAAACCAACGTGCTGTGGGGGCCGCGTGCAGCGTGCTCGCCATGCTCGGGCTCGCCGTTCCCGTGGCCGTCGCGGACGGCATGGGCAACCCGGGCGGGCCGTCCGGTGACACAGGGGTCGTCGCCGGCACGGGCACCGGCGTCGGCGGCCTCACCGGAACCGGCGTCGGCGGCCTCACCGGCATCGGCATCGGCGGCGTGGGCGGCGTGGGCGGCGTCGCGGGCATCAATGGCATCGGCGGCATCAACGGCATCGCCGGCATCGGTGGCATCGCCGGCATCGGCAATGGCAACGGCTTCGGCGGCTTCAACGGCACCGGCCACTTCGACGGCCACTTCAACGGCCGCATCAACGGCAACGGCAACATCAGCACCAACGGCCGGGGCGACAACTTCGGCAACGGCCGGGGCGACAACTTCGGCAACGGCTTGGGCAACAACTTCGGCAACGGCTTGGGCAACAACGGCTTGGGCAACAACGGCCTGGGCCATGGCCTGGGCAACAACAACGGCCTGGGCAACGACTTCGGCGGCGGGGACGGCTTCGGGGGCCTGGGGGGCGACTTCGGCGGCCGCGGCGACGGCAACCCGCGCAACATCGTCGCCACGCCCAGTGTGATCCCCGCCGGAGGCCGGCTCACCGTCACCGTGGACGGCTGCCGTGGCGGCGTGATGACCTCCCGTGCCTTCCGCACCGCCCCGCTGACGCCGTTCCGCGGCGACGCGGCGCGGGGCGTCGTCACCGTCGACCGTGGCGCCCGGCCCGGCCGTTACGACATCACCGTCCGCTGCGACGGCCGTACGCTGACCCGGCCGGCGGCCTTCACCGTGCTCGGCGGTGTGCAGGGCGGCCTCGGCGGCAGCAAGTCCAGCGGCGCGACGCCCGCGGACCTGGCCATCGGCGGCGGTCTGGTGGCCATGGCCGTGATCGGCGGTGGTGCGCTCTGGCTGCGCCGTCGGCACGAGAAGCGCGTCTGAGCCCCGCCGGAGCCGCCCCCGCGGCACAGCGCGGCGCACGCTCACCGGGCCCCTGGCCCCGGTACCTCGTGGGAACCGGGGCCAGGGCCCGCCGTGACACGCGACGTCCGCGGGAACGCGAGGGAGCGACCGGGGATCAGCCGGTCATGCCAGGGAACAGGTTCCGGAACGGCTCCGCGGTCACCGCGATGCCCCGGCTGTAGGGGGCGTCGAAGTCCCAGATGAGGAACAGCATGAACGCGATGGTCGCGGAGAAGAGCCCGGCCAGGACCAACTCGCGTGTCGTGCGCCGGATCTGCAGCGCGAACACCATGCCGATGGTGATCACCGCCCCCGCGAGCAGCCCCCACCACACCACCGGCGGCATGGTTGCTCCCGTGGAGTCGGCGCGCGCGTTGCGGGCCTGGTCGGCGGTGGCCAGCTGGTCCAGCAGCGGCTGGTAGGCCTGCGCCTCGAAGTCGCTCTTGGGCCGGTAGTCGGTGACGTCCTCCCGGACCTTCTGCAGCAGTTGCGTGCCCCGGTCGGTGACCTGCCCGTCGTCCGCCATCGCCGTCCACTCGGTGTGCACGACATAGCTGACATAGGCGTCGATGTCATCGCGGATGCGGTCGCGGACGTCCGGCGGATAGACCCGGACCCGCTCCGAGATCTCGTGCAGCGCCTGCGCCTCGGACTGCACGTAGTCCTGGGCGGAGTTGCGGGCCTCCCACACGCCCGCGATGGCCAGACCCAGGACGATGGCGTACACGACGCCGATCCACATCGTCATGTACTCGATGACGTCCGGGGTCTCGCTGGGGTCCTCGTCCTCGGGAGCCCTCTTGTGGCGCACCACGGTGACGATCACCACCACGGCACAGGCCCCCAGCATCGCGAGGACGAGAACAAGCCAATCCGACAACAGGTGCCTCCAGATGTGAGCGGGCCGGCGCGTCAGCGCGGGCGCAGCGCCGCGACGGCGACGATCGCGGGAATGGTGATGAGCAGGACGTAGGTGACCGGTGTGGTGTGGCCGGGCGCGTGGTGGCTGACCGGGTGGGGGTGGTACGCCGGGTAGCTCACGGGGGTCACCGACGGCCGCCGGGTCGGCTTCGGCGTCGGCTCGGGCTCGGGCTTGTGTGCCGGGGGCGGAGGGGGCGGGGGCGTCGGCCTGGCTGCCGGGGGAGCCGGGGCCGGCCGGGTGGGCGGTGTCGGCCGGGGGGTGGGTTTCGGAGCCGGCTTGGGCGTCGGTGTGGGCGTCGGGGTGGGCGTCGGCGTCGGGGTGGGCGTCGGCGGCGGGGGCGGCGGCGGTTCCGGCGTCGGGGTGGGTGTGGGCGTGGGTGTGGGCGGGCACGGCGGTGGGGTCGGCTCCGGGCAGGGCGGGGGAGTGGGCCAGTGGTGGCCGCTACTGGCGTAGGCCACCGCCACCGCGCCGTCCGGGCCCGTCGAGGCGGACGCGCAGGCGTCGGCCGACGCGCTGCCGACCGGGCAGCCCACCAGGGTCCAGGTCAGCGTCAGCAGGGCCAACGCCCTTGCGGCGGGCGCGCATCGGGTCACTTCGGGTCCATGCACGACGGAGATCATGGGGTGCGGAACGCGGTCGTACGCCGTAGTGCGCCCGGATTGCTCCGAAGGAAGGACATCACGCGATCAGTCGTTTGACCCGACGTGGAGTGACCTCCGGCCCGATACGCACGCTCGTACGAGCCTCCGTCGACGGCGCGTGTCACAGCATCCGGAAAGAAAATCCCGAAGAACTTCCCGCCCCGTTGAACGCTCCGGCCCCTTCGCCGCGTACCCATGGCCGTGCGGCGGCGCAGCAAGGCGCTGCAAGGCGCTACAAGGCGCCGCGACATACAGGCGATAATGGGGAGTTGACGATGAGGACCTCCTGGCGGACCGCCTCACTGGTGGCCACGGCCGCTTCGGTGCTGGCGCTGACGACGGCGTGCGGTCAGGACAACGCCGGCGCTCCCGCGTCGTCGGCCCAGAACGTCGGGGCCACGGCGCCTGCCGGCGACTACGGCAATCCGGGCACCGGCACCACGACCGGCGCGGGCAACGGTTACGGCGCCGACGGCAACAAGAGTTCCAGCGCTCCGGCCCCTGCCACCCCCGCGGGCAAGCTGAGCGTGGCCACCAACCCGGATCTGGGCAATGTGCTGACCGACGGTTCCGGCCTGACCCTGTACCGGTTCGACAAGGACACCGCGAATCCCCCCAAGTCGAACTGCGACGGCGACTGCGCCACCACCTGGCCCCCGGTGCCCGCCGACGACGCCACCGCCGGCGCCGGCATCGACAAGGCGCTGCTCGGCGAGGTCACCCGCGCCGACGGCAGCAAGCAGCTCACCGTCGGCGGCTGGCCCGCCTACCGCTACGCCAAGGACGTCAACGCCGGTGACGTCAACGGCCAGGGTGTGGGCGGCAAGTGGTTCGCACTGGCCCCGAGCGGCAAGAAGGCCGCGCTGTCCTCCCAGCCCGGACTCTCCGTCCGCAAGGACGCCAAGCTCGGTGACATCGTCGTCGACAAGAACGGCATGACGGTCTACCGCTTCATGAAGGACCAGGCCTGGCCGAAGTCCGTCTCCAACTGCACCGGCGCCTGCCTGGAGAAGTGGCCGGCCGTCGCCCCGGTCGGCGCCGACGACACCGAGGGCGTGAAGAAGAAGGGGCTCATGCCCTTCACCCGGTCCGACGGAAAGAAGCAGATGACGGTCAACTGCTGGCCGATCTACACCTTCTCCGGTGACAAGGCTCCCGGGGACACCAACGGTCAGGGCGTGGGCGGCACCTGGTACGCCGTCTCGCCCGACGGCAAGCCGGTCGGCGCGCCGGGCAACTAGATCACCTCCCCAGGGTCGATCGCCCCGCCCGACCGGCGCGCGACCGAAGGTCCGCCCCCTCCGCACCGCACGGAGGGGGCGGACCGTTGTATGGGGCGTACGCCTCCGGCCGTCGGCGCAGCCGTCACACAGCGGGGTCATACGGGCACTTGCCGCAGGCAGTGACCGGGAACGGATGGTCAATTTCCGTTTCAGGTCGCTCCTTCGGCAGGCGATCAGTAGCCTCTGCTCGAACACCGGATCGCCTACGCCTGTTGTCCACGCCTTGGAGAGATACATGGAGCGTCCCGCCTGGGCCCCACGGAGCATCGACATCTCGGTGCCCAGCGTCTCGCGGATCTATGACTACTACCTGGGCGGTTCGCACAACTTCGAGGTCGACCGGGACGCGGCCCGCAAGGCCATGCGGTTCATGCCGGGTCTGCCGAAGATCATGCAGGCGAACCGGGCGTTCATGCGCCGCGCCGTGCGTTTCGCGGCCGAGGAGGGCATCAGCCAGTTCCTCGACATCGGCTCCGGCATCCCCACCTTCGGCAACGTGCACGAGGTGGCACAGGAGGTCGTCCCCGGCGCCCATGTCGTCTACGTCGACCACGACCCGGTCGCCGTCGCGCACAGCCAGGCGGTCCTCGCGGGGAACGACGGCGCCGACGTCGTCGCCGCGGATCTGCGCAAGCCGCGGGAGATCCTCTCAAGTCCCGGTCTGGAGCGGCTGATCGACCTGAATCGGCCAGTCGCCCTCCTCCTCGTTGCCATACTGCACTTCGTGGAAGACGCGGACGACCCGTACGGTGCGGTGGCCGAGCTGCGCGAGGCCCTCGCGCCCGGCAGCCTGCTGATCCTCACGCATGCCTCGTACGAGGGAATCCCGGTGCCCGCCGAGCGGGCCGAGGGTGCGGTGGACGTATACAAGGACATTCGCAACCCGCTGATCATGCGCTCGCGCGACGATATCGCGCGGTTCTTCGAGGGGTACGACATGGTGGAACCCGGACTGGTGCCGATGCCGCACTGGCGGCCGGAGTCGGCGCCGGAGGACGAGGATCCGTACGCCTTCTCCGGATTCGCCGGCGTGGGGCGTACGGCGTGAGCGCGGAGCCGGACGGGCCGGAGGACAGACTTCGCCGTCTGACGACGATCTGGGGCAGGGCGGTCTTCCCGGTCACCTCCACGTCGCTCACCCGCGCCGAGTTCGAGGAACGGCTCCTTCCGCTCGCACGCCGGCTGAGCGAGCTGCTGCGGGCGCACGGCTTCGACGCGGACGGCGCGCGGGCGGTCGGCGCCGCGCTGGTCGAGGCGCACTGCACCGATCCCGAGGCGCTCACCCGCACCCTGGACTGCGTCGACGCCTACCTGGTCCTGTACTGCGGCGAGGACGGCCCGCAGGACGAACTGCGGCTGCGCTCCTCACGGTTGCAGCACGCGATGGCCGCCGGATACGCGCAGGCGCTGCGCGAGCGCACGCTCGCCGAACAAGAGTCCATCGCCCAGGCCGCGTTGCGGGCCCAGGGACTGGTGGCGCAGGCGCTGCACGCCAGCGAGGCCCGCTTCCGCGCGGTCTTCGAAGGCGCGGCCATAGGAATCGGCATCGCCGACCTCGAAGGTAACGTCCTCCAGGTCAACGAGGCGCTGCTGCGCATGTTCGGGCTCTCCCCGCAGTCCCTGCGCGGCCGCCCGGTGATGCACTGGACCCACCCCGAGGACGCGCCGCAGACCTGGAAGCTGTACGAGGAACTCGTCCGCGGCGAGCGCGAGCACTACCACATGGAAAAGGCGTTCAACCGCCCCGACGGCACGGTGCTGTGGACCAATCTGACGGTGTCCCTGCTGCGCGACGCCGACGGCAACCCGCAGTACCAGCTCGCCCTCATGGAGGACACCACCGAGCGCCGGCTGCTCAACCTCCGGCTGCGCTACGAGGCCACGCACGACGCGCTCACCGGACTGCCCAACCGCACCCTGTTCTTCGAGCGGCTGGAGAAGGCCCTGAGCGCCGGCGAGGGCCAGCGCTTCGGCCTGTGCTACCTCGACCTGGACGGCTTCAAGACCATCAACGACAGCCTCGGCCACGCGGCCGGCGACCGGCTGCTGGTGGAGGTCGCCGACCGGCTGCAGTCCTGCGCGACCGCGCCCGGTGAGATGGTCGCCCGGCTCGGCGGCGACGAGTTCGTGGCGCTGACCACCGGGCCCGGCACCGAGCACACGGTGGACGAACTCGCCGAGCGGATCATGAGCGCGCTGGTCACCCCGATCAGCATCGACGGCCGGGACCTGATGGTCCGCGGCAGCCTCGGCATCGTCGAGGGCCCGGCGGGCGAGCGCACCGCGGCGGAGGTCCTGCGCAGTGCCGACATCACCATGTACCGGGCCAAGTCGGCGGGCGGCAACCGCTCGGAACTGGCCGATGCGGAGGCCGACGCCCGCGCGATCACCCGCCACGGTCTGACCACGGCCCTGCCCACCGCCCTGGAGCGCGGCGAGTTCTTCATCGAGTACCAGCCGCTCGTCCACCTCGGCGACGGCAGCGTGCGGGGCGCCGAGGCCCTGGTCCGCTGGCTGCACCCGCAGCACGGGGTCCTCGGTCCCGACCGTTTCATCCCGCTCGCCGAGCACACCGGCCTGATCGTCCCGCTGGGCCGCTGGGTCCTGGAGGAGTCCATCCGCCAGGCCCGGACCTGGCGAGAACGGCACGGCGACGAGACGGCCGCCGGCCCGCTGCGCATCAATGTCAACCTCTCGCCCGTCCAGCTCAGCCACTCCGGCCTGGTGCAGGACACCGTCGACATCCTCGAGCGCGCGGGCGTCACGCCGGACGCCCTGTGCCTGGAGGTCACCGAGTCCGCGCTGATCGGCGCCGACGACGATCTGCTCAAACCGCTGCGCCGGCTGGCCGAGATGGGCGTCGACATCGCCCTGGACGACTTCGGCACCGGGTACTCGAACCTGGCGAACCTGCGCCGCCTGCCGGTGAGCATCCTCAAGCTGGATCGCTCCTTCACCCAGGGCATGCAGCAGTTCCCCGCCGACCCGGTCGACCTCAAGATCGTCGAGGGCATCGTCTCCCTCGCCCACAGCCTCGACCTCGCGGTCACCGTCGAGGGCGTGGAGACCGGCGCCCAGGCCGAGCAACTGCGCATACTGGGCTGTGACACGGCCCAGGGCTGGTACTACGCCAGGCCGGGCCCACCCGAGAGACTGCACGAGCTGGCACTGGTGGACGCGAGGGGCTGACGGGACGTGGGGGGCGTGGGGGCGCGGCCCCCCACGCAGGGGCCCGGGGAACCGCGCGACGAGCCACGACGGACCCGCACGCCCGAACGGCGCCGACGAGGCGGACGCATCCGGCCGAGACCCACCGTCACCGCTCGAGCAGCATCCGCTGCAACTCCCGGGCGGCCCGCGGCGGAGCCACGTCGCTGCGGTGAGCCAGCGCGATCGTCCGGTGCAGTCCCGGCCGGGCCAGCGCGGTCACCCGCAACCCCCGCCCCGCCCGCGAGGCGACCATCCGCGGCACCACGGCCAGCCCGAGCCCCGCCCGGACGAACCCCAGCACCGCGTCCATCTCGCCCCCCTCCACCGCGAAATCCGGCTCGAACCCGGCGGAGCGGCACGCCGCCACCGTCAGCTCGCGCAGGTCGTAGCCGTGCCGGAACATCACCAGGCGTTCGCCCTCCAGATCACCGATGTCGACCACCCGGCCGCCCCGCCCCGGCGGCGGCACCTCCGGCGAGGACACCACCACGAGGTCCTCCCGCAGCAGCTCCACCGTGGTGAGCGCGGGCGCCGGCGTCGGCAGCGGCAGCACGACCAGGGCCAGGTCGAGCGCGCCACGGGCCAGCCCCCGCACCAGGTCGTGCGAGCCGCCCTCCTCGATCAGCAGCTGGATGCCGGGATAGCGGTCGTGGAAGGCACGCAGCACGTCCGGCAGCAGTCCCGTGCACAGGCTCGGCGTCGCCCCCAGCCGCACCCGTCCCCGGCGCAGCTGCACCAGTTCCTGCACCTCGTGCCGGGCCGTGTCCGCGTCCGCCAGGATGCGCCGGGCCAGCGGCAGCAGCGCCTCGCCCGCGTCGGTCAGCGTGATGTTGCCCCGGGCCCGCAGGAACAGATCCGCCCCCAGCTCCCGCTCCAGCGCCTTGATCTGCTGGGACAGCGACGGCTGGGCGACATGGACCAGCTCGGCGGCCCGGGTGAAGTGCCGGGTCTCGGCGACGGCCACGAAGTACTGGAGCTGCTGGAACTGCACCCCACCAGCATAGCCCCAGCCTATGGAAACAAGCCGGACCATGTCTTGGACCGATCGGGTCACCCGGCCCTAGCGTGCTGTTCCATGGCTCTGGCAACGCGGACGGACCGACGGCCGTCCTTGGCGCGCACGATGTGGGACTCCTCCGTCGGCAAGAAGACGGTGATGGCCGTCAGCGGCGTGATCATGCTGCTCTACCTGGTCGCCCACGTGATCGGCAATCTGAAGATCTTCTTCGGCCCGGCGGAGTTCAACCACTACGGGCACTGGCTGCGCACGGTCGGCGAGCCCTTCATGCACTACGAGTGGACGCTCTGGCTCATCCGGATCGTCCTCGTCGTCGCCGTGGTCGCCCATGCCACGTCCGCCTACCAGCTCAGCCGCCGCGACCTCAGGGCACGGCCCAGCAAGTACGTGCACAAGAAGCCGAGGGCGAGCTACGCGACCCGCACCATGCGCTGGGGCGGGACCATCCTGGGCCTGTTCATCGTCTGGCACGTCCTGGACCTGACCACCGGCACCGTGCACCCGGGCGGCTTCCAGGAGGGGCACCCGTACCAGAACGTCGTGGACACCTTCTCCACCTGGTACGGCAACGTCATCTACATCGTCGCGATGCTGGCGCTCGGCCTGCACATCCGGCACGGCTTCTGGAGCGCCGCCCAGACCCTCGGCGTCGGCAGCCGCACCCGCGACCGCGCCCTGAAGACCGTCGCCGACGTCCTCGCGCTGCTGCTCACGGCCGGCTTCATCGCCGTACCCGTGGGCGTCATGACCGGAGTGGTGAGCTGACATGACTACCTACGTGGACTACACGACCGGAGAGCCGGTCGTCGACGGCCAGGCGCCCTCGGGCCCCGTCAACGAGCGCTGGGACAAGCGCCGCTTCGAGGCGAAGCTGGTCAACCCCGCCAACCGGCGCAAGCACACGATCATCGTCGTCGGCACCGGCCTCGCGGGCGGTTCCGCGGGCGCCACGCTGGCCGAACAGGGCTACCACGTCGTCCAGTTCTGCTACCAGGACTCCCCGCGCCGCGCCCACTCCATCGCCGCGCAGGGCGGTATCAACGCGGCGAAGAACTACCGCAACGACGGCGACTCGATCCACCGGCTGTTCTACGACACCGTCAAGGGCGGTGACTTCCGGGCGCGTGAGTCCAACGTGCACCGGCTCGCGCAGATCTCCGTCGAGATCATCGACCAGTGCGTGGCCCAGGGCGTGCCGTTCGCCCGGGAGTACGGCGGCCTGCTCGACACCCGTTCCTTCGGCGGCGTCCAGGTCTCCCGGACCTTCTACGCCCGCGGCCAGACGGGCCAGCAACTGCTGCTGGGCGCCTACCAGGCGCTGTCCCGGCAGATCGCCGCGGGCAACGTGGAGATGCACCCGCGCACCGAGATGCTCGACCTGATCGTGGTCGACGGCCGGGCCCGGGGCATCGTGGCCCGGGACCTCGTCACCGGGAAGATCGACACCTACTTCGCGGACGCGGTCGTCCTCGCCAGCGGCGGCTACGGCAACGTCTTCTACCTGTCGACCAACGCCATGAACTCCAACGCGACCGCCGTCTGGCGGGCGCACCGGCGCGGCGCGTACTTCGCCAACCCCTGCTTCACACAGATCCACCCGACCTGCATCCCGCGCACCGGCGACCACCAGTCCAAGCTGACCCTGATGAGCGAGTCGCTGCGCAACGACGGCCGGATCTGGGTGCCCAAGGCCAAGGGCGACGACCGGCCGCCGCACCGGATCCCCGAGGACGAGCGCGACTACTACCTGGAGCGCATCTACCCCTCCTTCGGCAACCTGGTCCCGCGTGACATCGCCTCCCGCGCCGCGAAGAACGTCTGCGACGAGGGCAGGGGAGTGGGCCCCGGTGGCCAGGGCGTGTACCTGGACTTCGCCGACGCGATCGAGCGGATGGGGCGGAAGGCCGTCGAGGCCAAGTACGGCAACCTCTTCGACATGTACCAGCGGATCACCGACGAGGATCCCTACGAGGTGCCGATGCGGATCTACCCGGCCGTGCACTACACCATGGGCGGTCTGTGGGTCGACTACGACCTCCAGACCACCGTCCCCGGACTGTTCGCGATCGGCGAGGCCAACTTCTCCGACCACGGCGCCAACCGGCTCGGCGCGTCCGCGCTGATGCAGGGCCTGGCCGACGGCTACTTCGTCCTGCCCGCCACCATCAACGACTACCTGGCCCGCAACCCGCACCAGGAGCCGGTGACCGACGGGCACCCCCTCGTCCAGGAGGTGCTGGCGGAGACCGAGGACCGGCTGAACCTGCTGCTGGCGGTGGACGGCGACCGCACCCCCGACTCCTTCCACCGCGAACTCGGCGAACTCATGTGGGAGTTCTGCGGCATGTCGCGCAGCGACGCCGGTCTGCGCAAGGCCCTCGAGCGCATCCCCCAGATCCGCGAGGAGTTCTGGCGGCGCATCAAGGTGCCAGGCACCGGCGAGGAGTTCAACCAGTCGCTGGAGAAGGCCAACCGGATCGTCGACTACCTGGAACTGGCCGAGCTGATGTGCCTCGACGCGCTGCACCGCGCCGAGTCCTGCGGCGGCCACTTCCGCGACGAGTCCCAGACCCCCGACGGCGAGGCCGCCCGCAAGGACGACGAGTTCTCCTACGCGGCCGCCTGGGAGTTCACGGGTACGGGCGAGGCCCCGACCCTGCACAAGGAAGACCTGGTCTTCGAGTACGTCCACCCCACCCAGCGGAGCTACGCATGAAGCTCACCCTGCGCGTCTGGCGGCAGAAGAACGCCGACGCGGAAGGAACCATGTCCACCTACGAGGTGGACGGCGTCTCGCCCGACATGTCCTTCCTGGAGATGCTGGACGTCCTCAACGAACGGCTCACCCTCTCCGGGGAGGAGCCCATCGCCTTCGACCACGACTGCCGCGAGGGCATCTGCGGAGCCTGTTCGCTGGTCATCAACGGCGACGCGCACGGACCGGAGCGGACCACCACCTGCCAGCTGCACATGCGCTCCTTCACCGACGGCGACACGATCGACGTCGAACCGTGGCGGGCCGCCGCCTTCCCGGTGATCAAGGACCTGGTGGTCGACCGGTCCGCGTTCGACCGGATCATCCAGGCCGGCGGCTACGTCACCGCGCCGACCGGATCCGCGCCGGAGGCACACGCGACGCCGGTGCCGAAGGCCGACGCCGACTTCGCGTTCGAGCACGCGGAGTGCATCGGGTGCGGGGCGTGCGTGGCCGCGTGCCCCAACGGGGCGGCGATGCTGTTCACGTCCGCCAAGGTCAACCATCTGAACGTGCTGCCCCAGGGGGCGCCCGAGCGGGAGACGCGGGTGCTGGACATGGTGGCGCAGATGGACGAGGAGGGGTTCGGGGGGTGCACGCTCGCCGGTGAGTGCGCGACCGCCTGCCCCAAGGGGATTCCGCTGGTCTCGATCACGAGCATGAACAAGGAGTGGCTGCGGGCCGCCCGGAGGGCGGGGAAGCGCTAGCGCCGTAGGGGCTGCGGGCGCGTCGTGGGCGCTCGCGGTTCCCCGCGCCCCTCACGGGGCGCCATCGTGAACGTTCGCCGAACAGTGGGCGGGCGGGCGGGGCCGGGAGCGGTGCTCTTCCCGGCCCCGTCTGGTATTCCGCCCCGGCCCTCGCCCATGCCGTTCAACAACCCCACACCCCCGCTCCCGCCATCGGTCACGCGTACGCCAACCGGCGTCGGAAGAACAGGAGCGGCAGGCCGGACCCCGGTCTGCCACTCCTCGCCGACCCCGGCCCGTGACCATGGAGAGAGCCATGACCGGCGTCACCGCGCTCGACCGTCCTCCGCAGCCCGCGGCACCCACTCGCTACACCGTCGGTCTCGCCCGCGACGAGGCCGACGTCCGCGCCGCGCAGCGGCTGCGGCACGACGTCTTCGCCGGGGAGATGGGCGCCCTGCTCGGCAGCCCGGAGCCGGGCCACGACGTCGACGCGTTCGACGCGTACTGCGACCATCTGCTGGTGCGGGAGAGCGTGAGCGGGCAGGTCGTCGGCACCTACCGGCTGCTGCCGCCGGAGCGGGCCGCGGTCGCCGGCCGGCTGTACTCCGAGGGGGAGTTCGAGCTGACCGCGCTCGACGCGATCCGCCCCGGCCTGGTCGAGGTCGGCCGCTCCTGCGTGCACCCCGACCACCGCGACGGCGCCGTCATCGGCCTGATCTGGGCCGGCATCGCCCGCTACATGGTCGACCGCGGTCACGAGTGGCTGGCCGGCTGCTGCTCGGTGCCGCTCACCGACGGCGGAGCCCTCGCCACCGCCAGTTGGGAACGGATGCGCGCCAAGCACCTGGCGCCCGAGGAGTTCCGGGTACGGCCGCTGCTGCCGTGGATCCCGAACGCCGCGGCCCCGGCCGGACACCGCGAGCTGCCCGCCCTGCTGCGCGGCTACCTCCGCCTCGGCGCCTGGGTGTGCGGCGAGCCCGCGCACGACCCGGACTTCGGGGTCGCCGACCTGTACGTACTGCTGTCGATGCGCCGGGTCGATCAGCGCTATCTGCGGCACTTCCTCTCTCTCGTGCCGGCCTGATGAGCGCCTGGCTGCCCAGCGCGCCCTGCACCCCGGGCACCTGCGTGGACCCGGTCCGGGCCGCCGCGGCCGTACCCCGTGCCCTGCTGCGGCTGACCGCGGTCACGGTGCTGGTGCTGGCCGGGATCGCGCTGTCCCCGTTCGGCGGGCGGATCCCCGCCGAGTGGGTCAGGCGGTGGTGCCGGATGATCGTGCGGGCCGTCGGGGTCCGTGTCCGCCTCACCGGCACCGCGGCACCGCCCGGCGGGCTGCTGCTGGTCGCCAACCACGTCTCCTGGCTGGACATCCCGCTGCTGACCGCCGTACGCCCCGCCCGGATGCTCGCCAAGGCCGAGGTCGGGCAGTGGCCGGTGGCGGGCGCGCTGGCCGCACGCGGTGGTGCCCTGTTCATCGAGCGGGACCGGCTGCGCGCCCTGCCGGGCACCGTCGCCCGGATCGCCGACGCCCTGCGCGAGGGCGCCGCCGTGACCGCCTTCCCGGAGGGCAGCACCTGGTGCGGGCGGGCCCACGGCCACTTCCACCGGGCCGTCTTCCAGGCCGCGCTGGACGCGGGCGTGCCCGTGCAGCCGGTCCGCATCCGCTATGTGTCCGCCGCCGGAACGCCGAGTACCGCGGCCGCGTTCGTCGGCGAGGACACCCTGCTCGCGTCCTTGTGGCGGGTCGCCGCCACGCGTGGGCTGGCCGCCGAGGTCGAGGTACGGCCGGTCATACCCCCGGGCACCCAGCCGGACCGGCGTACGCTCGCCCTCGCCGCGGAGCCGCTCCCGCCCTTCCGGCACGACCGGGGACAGGCCCGCGGCGAGACCGGCACCCGCTCGGCACACCCCGGCCGTCCCTGCTGACGGCGCCTGCGGCACAGGCGCACCGCCGACCGCACCAGGTCGGTTCCCGCCCGTACGACCTTCACCGCCGATGCCGCTGCCACCAGATGGGGCAGCACGTCGTAGGAGTGTTCCATGTGCTCCAGCCAGTTCATCGTCGCTCCTTGGGAAAAAGGTTGCGGAACGAGGTCGGCCGACGCCGGTCGCGGTCGGCCAGTTCCAGTCAACGGCAGCCTTCGGACCAGGAGTTGGTTGTTACCGGGTCATAAGGCGGGCATTATCAGGTCATGGCGGTCGAGATGGGGGCACCCGACGCTTCATGCGACGACATCGAAGCCCTGATACTCGATCTTCGACTTCTCAGGGAACGCGGTCTGACCGCCGTTCGGGATCTGCCGCTGCCCGCACTCAGCGCCGCGATTCGCGCCGCCCATGGCGCCGCTGACGGCATACAGGTGTCGTCCGCGGCGGTTCAACGCCTCCTTGCCGCCGCGGTGGACCGATTAGGCGGTGACCGGGCCGGGGAAGCCGCCCACTACTGTTTCGGTCTGGTGCAGGGCACGCGATTCTGGCCGGCGTCACAACGGAGAAAGGCGGCGGCGCAGGCCCAGGGCGTCAGTGTCGAGCGTTTCCGCAAGGGTTACGAGCCGCTGATCATCCGACAAGTGGCCGAGGAGATCAGCGCCATTGTCGCCGAGGCGCCGCATTCGGCCCCCGCTCAGCCGGCCGCTTCCGCCCCGCCCCGGCACGGTGACGCAGGGATCACCGCGGACGACACGGAATGGGCGAGGGACGGGGTCCGGGCAATGTCGGCGACTCTCCTCGCCCGGCTGGGCCGACGCCGAACCGCCTATCCGCTGGACATGAGCCTGGGGGAACTCGTGCGCTCCGGTCTCGCCGTCGACACCCGCATCGCACACTATTCCGCGCAGCGGCGATCGCCCGGGCCGGCCACCGTCCGGTTACCGGCGATCCTCGGCTCCGGGCGTTCCTGCCTTCTGCTCGGCGAGCCGGGTGCCGGGAAGACTCTCGTGCTCTACCGGGCGGCGCTCGCCTGCGCGGAGCAGGGCCTCGTCCCCGTCGTGCTGCGCGCGGGCGACGTCGAGCAGCTCGGGGCCGACGCGGCGTGGCAGGCCGTGTCCCAGACCTCGTCCGGCGCGGTCGTGGTCTTCCTCGACGGGCTGGACGAGGCGCTGACGGCCTGGTCGAGCGCCGACGCTCTCCCGTCGGTCCTCACCGACACCCTGTCCCGTTTCCCCTGCATGGTGACCTCCCGCACGCGTGACTTCGAGAGTTCCGCTCTGCTCCACCAGGCGGATGTGGTCTTCGACGAGATCTACCGGCTCGAACCCTGGTGCGTCGAGGAGGAGTTCAGGGAGTACGTCGAGCGGCTGCGCGGCGTCGGCAGGCTGCCCAACCCCGATCTCTACGCTCTGGTGCAGTGCACTCCGGAGCTGACGCGGGTCGCCAGCCGTCCCCTGCACGCGCGCATGCTGACCTTCGTCAGCGAAGGCGGCGGCGTCGGGCGTTTCAGCGACAGCGTCACCTTGTACGGGGAATACGTCGCGAAATTGGCGCGCATAGCCGACGGCGATATGCGGCGCCGCTCGTATTCCTTGAAGGAGGGCGTGCTCAAGCTCTGGCAGCGGTTCGCCTGGGAGGTGCACCGGAACGGCTCCCACGCCGAGGTGGCCGTCGACCTGAAACCGATCGAGGGGGCGCTGGGCGAATTCGGTTCCATCCGCTGCATCCGTAGCGCGCTGGATTACATCCTGGACCGTCGTGACGCCGCGGGGCGTGAGGTCGGGGAATTCATCCATTACTCCTTCTACGAGTATCTGCTGGCCGGGCACGTCGCGGAGGTGCTGACGGCGCACGCCACTCCGGTCTCCATTGTGGAGGCGTGCCGGAACGACCTGAGCCGGGAGATGCGGCATTACCTGACGGGCCAACTTCGCAGTGCCCCCTCGAACGAGGTGTCGCGAAATCTCGTGGGCGCGTACCGGCTGGCCCGCACGGCCGACGGACTCACCTCCGAAGAGGTGCTGATCGCCTGCAATCTGATCGGTTATCTGATCTCGCGCACCGGGACCGGGTCTCCCGTTCAGCTGCGCGCCCTGGTGGCCGACGAAGAGGATCCGTTCCTGAGGGTCTCCTTGTTGTGGGCCCTGTGCCACCTCGGTGACATGCACGGCTTGACGGAGTTCTGGCAGGGCCTGGAGCACGACACGGATATCCGGGAAATCGCGCGTGGTTACGTTCTCTATTACTACGGCGATCTGCCGAGAACCGCGGATCCCCCTTACCGGGACTGTGCGCCCTACCGTCCGCTGCGCTTTACTCCCAGCAGGGTGCCGCGCATGCTGCGAGACCCCCAGTACGCGGCAACCATTCAGCCCGCACGTCAGTTTGTCGACATATACTCATTCGTCGACGTGATGAGAGTACGCGACCTGGGGCTTCCGCAGCAGGATAGGGTGCAGCTTCTCGCTCTGGTCCGCGGGTTGGCGGACGCGGGAATCGATGGGCTGCTTCTGAGTGGGCTCGCGGCCATGATCAGCGAGCTTCGATTGCTTGAGGAGGTTCTATGAGAAAACTATTCGTGTGGGACTTGCACGGCACGTTAGAGCATGGCAACGACCGTGCCGTGGTCGATGTCTCCAACCGTGTCCTGGATCGTCACGGCTTCACGGAACGGTTCACGTACGAGGACGGCAGGAAGCTGTACGGCAGCAAGTGGTACGAGTACTTCGAGTGGCTGCTGCCCCACAAGTCCTATGAGACCTGGTCCCGGCTGCAGGACGACTGCTTCGAGCTGTCGGAGACCGACATACAGCTCCAGTGCAGGTGGCTGCAGCCTTCCGACCACGCTCTCGAGGTGCTGAAGTCGATCGACGAACGCCCGGACTGCGACCAGATCCTGATCTCCAACACCCGTACGGCGAACCTGAAGATCTTCATCGACGCCCTGGGGATCGCGCCCTTCTTCCCGGAGGGGTCGCACTACGCTGTCGACGGCCACGCCGCACATGAGCATGCGACGAAGAAGGACGTTCTGCGCGGCCACCTGAAGGACCGGCATTACGACCACCTGATCTTCATCGGCGACTCGCCCGGTGACATGCGTCTTAGAGAAGTGGCCGGCGGTACCGGATATCTGTACACGCATGGCGACTTCCCGTTCCGGGAGTGTGAGGCGGACTACAAAATCAGAGACCTGCGCGCGATCCTGGAGCCCGACAGCTGACGTCGACGGGGGGATGAGCGTGATGTCTCTGTGTGCGGGCTCCGGTTTCCGCAGCGCCGGCATGGTCGTGGTTCCTCCACCGTCCCCTTCCGACACCAATCCGCCGCTCGGGCCGGCCGTGCTGGCGCGGGTGGCGGACCGTCAGGGTGTGCCGCTGAGCGTGGTCGACCTGAACATCGCGTACGTCAACCGGTTCCGCGACCGTGCTCGTCGCAGGCCCACCCAGGCACTGGGTGATCACGGCAAGGACCGGGCCCTCGTCGCCGCCGCGGCCGGTGAACTCTTCGCCGCTTTCGGGCTGGCCGAGGAGCCGCCGCTGTTCCTGCCGGCGGGCGAGCCGCCGATCGCGGGCATGCACTACGCCTTCGACACGCTCGACCGGCGGCTCACCCGGGTGGCGTCGGAGAGCGCGCTGTCGGAGTGGATCGAGGAGACGCTGTTCGGCCGCCCGGACTGGCCGCCGAGGGTGCTCGGCGTCTCCCTCATGGGCCCTTCGCAGGTGTTCGTCGGCTTACTGCTCCTGCAGCTGGCGAAGCGACGCCACCCCGAGATCCTGACGATCGTCGGCGGCAGCCACGTCACTCTCCTCGGGCAGCTGATGCGCACCGACGCACGCTACCGGCGTCACATCGACGTCGTACTGCCCGGCCACTGTGAGGAAGCGTTCGGAGAGCTGCTGAGGAACCCCGAGCGGATGCCGGGACCCCGCACACCACATTCCGCCCGTGCGCCGCGGCCGTTAGGGAAGACGGCCCCCTCGCCCGCACCCCCTTTTGCGTACACCCCCTTGTTCGACTCGGCGCAACTGGCTCTGTGTCCGCAGGACCGGCTCACCCTGCCGGTGCAGTTCACACGCGGCTGCGTCTACGGCCGCTGCACGTTCTGCACCTATCCCGCGGTCGAGCCGGAGACCACCGACCTCTACGAGGAACCGGCCGTCGACACGCTGGCCGAGTTGGCGGAGACGCACGGTGTACGGCGCTTCTCGTTGAAGGACTCGCTGCTGACGTCCGCGATGATGGAGCGTCTGGCCCGAGCCCTGCTGGGCCGTCGTCAGGCCGTCGAGTGGAGCGCCACGACGAAGGTGACGAGGCGTCTGGCCCTCCTGGCTCCGCTGCTGGCCGAGTCGGGCCTGCGGACGGTGGAACTCGGCGTCGAGACGATCAGCCCGCGGGGACAGCTGCTGATCGACAAGCGTGCGCGACTGGCCGACATCGAGGCGGTGATCACCGCTCTCACCGACCACGGCATCGTGGCGGTGATCAACCTGATCTTCGGCCTGCCGGGAGAGGCCCTCGAAGAAGCCGAGTACCAGCTCGACTGGCTGAAGGGGGTGCAACGTGCCACCGGCGGCCGCATCGACTTCTCACTGAACATGCTGCAGATCGTCCGCGGCTCCCCTCTCGCCGCCGGCTTCGGGGGCACCAAACTCTGGGGCATCGCTCCCTGGGCCTACAGCTACGCCTGGGAACGCCCGGCCTGGGTCACCGAGTTCGCCGAACGCATCACCGACCTCGAACTCGCCGACCCCGTGCCGGCGGGAGACCGTCGGGACGCCGACTGAGACTCTTCAGGGCAGCGCCCGCGCCAGGTAGGGCGCTGTGGCGCCGGACGGCTCCTGGGCCACCCGCTCCGGGGGACCGGCCGCGATGATCCGGCCGCCTCGGTCGCCGCCGCCCGGACCCAGGTCGATCACCCAGTCGGCGCCCGCCACCACCGTCATGTCGTGCTCGACCACCACGACCGTGTGCCCGGCGTCGACCAGGCCGTGCAACCGGTCCAGCAGCACCTCCACGTCGGCCGGGTGCAGTCCGGTCGTCGGCTCGTCCAGCAGGTAGAGGGTGTGGCCGCGGCGGCCGCGCTGCAGCTCGCTCGCCAGCTTGATCCGCTGGGCCTCGCCGCCGGACAGCTCGGTCGCCGGCTGGCCGAGCCGCAGATAGCCGAGTCCCACGTCGAGGAGCGTGCCCAGGCTGCGGGCCGCGGCCGGGATGTCCGCGAAGAACTCCGCCGCTGCCTCCACCGTCAGGTCGAGCACCTCGGCGATGTTCCGGCCCCGGTACGTCACCCGCAGTGTCTCGGGCTGGTAGCGGGCGCCGCCGCAGTCCGGGCAGGGCGCGTACGTGCTCGGCAGGAACAACAGCTCGACGCTGACGAAGCCTTCGCCCTGGCAGGTCTCGCAGCGTCCTCCGGCCACGTTGAAGGAGAAGCGCCCGACGCCGTACCCGCGCGCCCGAGCCTCCTCGGTGGCGGCGAACACCTTGCGGACGACGTCGAACAGGCCGGTGTAGGTGGCCAGGTTGGAGCGCGGTGTCCGCCCGATCGGCCTCTGGTCCACCCGGACCAGGCGGTCCACGCCCGCCAGATCCTCCGTCAACTCACCGATGAGCGTGGACTTCCCGGAGCCGGAGACCCCGGTGACGGCGGTGAACGCGCCGAGCGGGAACTCGGCGGTCACCGCACGCAGGTTGTGCCGGGTCACGGGACCGACCGCCAACCACCCGCGCGGTTCACGGACCTCCCGGGCCGGTCCCGGTGACTCGTCGAAGAGGAACGCGGCCGTCGCCGACTCCTCGACCGACGCCAGTTCCTCCGGCGGACCGCTGTACAGCACGCGCCCGCCGTGCTCGCCCGCGCCGGGGCCCACGTCCACCAGCCAGTCGGCGCCCCGCACGACGTCCAGGTGGTGCTCCACGACGAACACCGAGTTGCCCGCCGCCTTCAGCCGGGCCAGCACGGTCAGCAGCGCCTCGGTGTCCGCCGGGTGCAGTCCGGCGGACGGCTCGTCCAGCACGTACACCACGCCGAAGAGCCCGGAGCGCAACTGCGTGGCCAGTCGCAGCCGTTGCAGCTCGCCCGCCGAGAGGGTGGGAGTGGCCCGGTCCAGGCTCAGATAGCCGAGGCCCAGTTCGACCACCGGCGCGATCCGGGACCTGAGGTCCTGCGTGAGGACCCTGCCCGTCTCCGAGGCGCCGGCCGGCAGCCGGGCGAGGTCGGTCAGCGGCAGCGCGGCCAGCTCGGCGATGGTCCGGCCGCCGAAGGTCACCGCCAGCGCCTCGGGCCGCAGCCGGCTGCCCCCGCAGGCCGGACAGGGCGCGCTGGTCAGGAAGCGCTCGGCCTTCGCCCGCAGCGTCGGGGACTTGGTGTCCGAGAAGGTCTTCAGCACATAGCGGCGGGCGCTCATGTACGTGCCCTGGTACGGCCGTTGGATGCGGTCGGCGTCGCGGACCGGGTGCACGGTGACGACCGGCTGCTCGTCCGTGAACAGGATCCACTCGCGCTGTCCGGCGGGCAGCTCGCGCCAGGGCCGGTCCACGTCATGGCCGAGCGTGTCGAGGATGTCCCGCAGGTTCTTGCCCTGCCAGGCGCCCGGCCAGGCCGCGATGGCGCCCTCGCGGACGGACAGCGAGGGATCGGGGACGAGCAACTCCTCGGTGGTCTCGTGCACTTGGCCGAGGCCGTGGCACGCGGGACAGGCACCGGCCGCCGTGTTCGGCGAGAACGCGTCCGAGTCGAGCCGCTCGGCGCCCGGCGGGTACTGCCCGGCGCGCGAGAACAGCATACGCAGGGAGTTGGAGAGGTTGGTGACCGTGCCCACCGAGGAACGTGAGGTGGGGGTCGAGCGGCGCTGCTGCAGGGAGACCGCGGGCGGCAGGCCGGTGATCTCGCCGATCCTGGGCGCTCCGACCTGGTGGATCAGCCTGCGCGCGTACGGCGCGACCGACTCGAAGTAGCGCCGCTGGGCCTCGGCGTAGATCGTGCCGAACGCCAGGGACGACTTCCCCGAGCCGGACACGCCGGTGAACACGGCCAGTACGTCCCGCGGGATGTCCACGTCGACACCCTTGAGATTGTGCTCGCGGGCGCCGCGGACGCGGACGTACGGGTCATGGGGGCTGTGCATCGGGGGGACACTCCGTACGGGCCTGCCGGGACGGGGGCAAACCCCTCGATTCTAGCCCGCCCCCCGGCGCGTCAGGACTGTGGGGGCCGGTCCTGCCGGGTGCCGAACTCGTCCCTCATCTTGTCCTGTCCGGTGTCGACCTGTGACTTGTACTTGTTGCCGGTGCGCTGGTCGACGTAGTCGCCGCCCTTGTCGATGCCCTTGTCGGCCATGCCCTCATGGCCCTTGAGCATGCCCTTGATCTTGTCCATGAAGGACATGGCAGCCCTCCTCGTCGGTTGAGGCTTGCTCTCCCAGGGTCACCGGCGCACGCCAGGATCGCATCTCGGGGCCGGGGGCTCAGCGGTCCGGCCCGAAGAGGGCGGCGAGCCGCCGGGCGGAGTCCAGCAGCGTCGTGCGGTCGTAGGTGCTGGTGGTCACCAGGACCTCCTCGGCGCCGGTCTCCTTCAGCACCGTCTCCAGCTCGTGGGCGACCTGCTCCTCGGTGCCGGCGACATGGCCGGCGAGACCGCTCTCGTAGAACTCCCGCTCCTTGACGGTCATCGTGCGGGCCTCGATCTCCTCGGCGGGGGAGAGGGGCGGGAAGGTGCCGTGCGTGCGTGAGTACGCCATCGACCACGCCTCCGGGACCAGCAGCCGCCGTGCCTCCTCCTCGCTGTCGGCGACCGCGATCGTGCCGGAGATCACCACGTACGGCTCGGCCGCCCAGGAAGAGGGCCGGAACAGGGAGCGGTACTGGTCGATGCCGCGCAGCATCTTCTCGCGCCGGCGCAGGTCGCCGATGACCATGGGCAGACCCGCGCGCGCCGCGATCCGCGCACCCTCGCCCATCGCCAGCACGAACGGCGGCACCGCCAGGCCCTCCGACGGGCGGGCGTGCACCCCGGTCGGCGAGGTGCCCGCGAACCAGTCCAGCAGTTCGCCGAGCTGGGCCGCGAAGTCCTCGGCGTCCTCCTTGTCCCGGCCGAGGGCCTTGCGCACCCCGTCCGTGAAGCCCACGGAACGGCCGAGCCCCATGTCGATCCGCCCGGGGAACAGCGACTCCAGCACGCCGAACTGCTCGGCGACGACGAGCGGTCGGTGGTTGGGCAGCATCACTCCGCCGGTGCCCACGCGGATCGCCCGGGTGGCTCCGGCGACCGCCGCGGCGAGCACCGTCGGCGCCGATCCGGCGACCCCGGGCACGCCGTGGTGCTCGGACACCCAGAAGCGGTGGTAGCCGAGGGCCTCCGCCTCCCGTGCCAGCGCCACGGTGTCCCGCAGTGCCTCGGCGGGCGGGTGGCCCTCGCGGGTGCGGGAGCGGTCGAGGACGGAGAACCGGGTCCGGGCGATCACTGAGCTGCTCACGCAATCTTCAACGCCCGCACGAGCCCGGGATTCCCGCGGTCACGCGGCGTCAGCGCGCGGACGCGCCGAGCACCGGGCCCTTGGTCCCGGACCGGGCGGTCGCCGCTCGGCGCCCGCGGGCGCGGCAGGCCGCGCCCGTACGCCTCGGGCAGCCGCTGCGGTACGAGGTTCCGTACGCCGTGGCCTGGCTAGGGTGGCCGTGTGACAGACAGCAGCAAGCCACCGCTCGCCGTGTTCGACCTCGACAACACCCTGGCCGACACGGCCCATCGGCAGCACTTCCTGGAGAGCCGGCCCCGGAACTGGGGCGCGTTCTTCTCCGCCGCGCCCGCCGATCCGCCCCTCGCCGAGGGGGTGTCGCTGGCCCTGGAGAGCGCCCGGGAGTGCGAGGTCGTCTACCTCACGGGCCGCCCCGAGCGGTGCCGCCGGGACACGCTGGACTGGCTCGAGGCCCACGGGCTGCCCGAGGGACGCGTGCACATGCGGAGCAACGCCGACCGCAGGCCGGCCCGCTTCACCAAGCTGGAGATCCTGCGCCGGCTCGCGCGGGACCGGGAGGTCCGGGTCCTCGTCGACGACGACGAACTCGTCTGCGACGACGCCGAGCGGGCCGGATTCACCGTGGTGAGGGCCCGCTGGGCCGCGAAGTCCGCCGCGCTGCAGGAGGCGCAGGAGCGCGAAGGACGTACCTGAGGCCTAGTCGCCGTCCTCGATGCGGAAGCCCACCTTCAGGCCCACCTGGTAGTGCTCGATCCGCCCGTTCTCGATCTGGCCGCGGACCTGCGTCACCTCGAACCAGTCCAGGTTCCGCAGAGTCTGGTCGGCCCGTGCGATGCCGTTGCGGATGGCCTGGTCGACGCCCTCGTGCGAGGTGCCGACGATCTCGGTGACCCGGTAGGTGTGGTTCGACATGCGGGTGCTCCTCTCGTGTCACGCCGTACTCCACCGTGCCGCATCGGCGCCCGGCCCGCACGGCGTCGCGTGCGAACCGGGGACAGCCCTTGACCCTGCGTATTGGTACATACCAAAATCCAGAACACCCGTACGAGCGCGAGCGCCTGCGCTCGTCCCCCCACGATCGGGCCCCCCACCCCTGTCCGCACCACCCAGGCCAGACAGAACAGGACCCCTCGTGAGACGTCGTCTGCTCGCCCTCATCTGTGTCACCGGCTCCCTCGTCAGCGCCTGCGGGATGCTTCCCGGCGGGCACGAGCGGAAGACCGTCACCGTCTGGCTGATGAAGGACAGCGCCTCCAAGGAGTTCCTGCAGCGCTTCACCGAGGACTTCGAACGCACGCATGAGGACCTGCGCCTGGACATCCGCATCCAGGAGTGGACCGGCATCGTCGAGAAGGTCCGCGGAGCGCTGAAGCAGGGGGCCGCGGACGGACCGGACGTCATCGAGGTCGGCAACACCCAGGTGCCGCTGTACGCGGACGGCGGCCGGCTCGTCGACCTCACCCTGGAGTCGATGCGCGACTGGGGCAAGGAGAAATGGCTGCCCGGCCTGGCCCAGCCCGGCAAGGACGGCAACAAGCAGTACGGCATCCCCTGGTACGCGGCCAACCGTGTCGTCATCTACCGCAAGGACCTCTTCGAGCAGGCCGGGATCACCCGCCCGCCCAAGACCCGCGACGAATGGCTCGCCGACACCGAGAAGCTGGACGCCGGCGGCAACCAGGGCATCTACCTCGCCGGGCAGGACTGGTACACGCTCTCCGGCTTCATCTGGGACGAGGGCGGCGACCTCGCCCAGGAGAAGGACCACGAGTGGCGGGGCACCCTGGAGGAGCCGGCCGCGCTGCGCGCCATGGACTTCTACCGGCGGCTCCAGGCGCTGGGTGACGGTCCCGTGGACGCCGACGAGGAACATCCGCCGCAGGCCGGGGTGTTCGCCGGCGGCAAGGTCGCGCAGCTCGTCGCCGTCCCCGGGCTCGCCCAGTCGATCGTGCGGCAGAACCCGGACCTGGAGGACAAGCTCGGCTTCTTCCCGGTGCCCGGCGGGACCGCCGGCCGGCCCGGCACCGTGTTCACCGGCGGCTCCGACCTCGTGATCCCGCAGAACACCGAGGACCAGTTCGCCGCGTCCGCCGTCGTCGGCGCGCTCACCGGCGCCAAGTGGGACACCGAACTCGCCCGCACCATGAACTACGTGCCCAACAAGACCACCCTCGCCGGCGCGGTCGCCGGCGAGGAGGGGGTCGCCGCCATGGCCGCGGGCGCGGCACACGGCAGGGCGACCCCGAACACCCCTCAGTGGGCCGACGTCGAGGCCGACAACCCCATCAAGGAGTACATGACCCGGGTGCTCAAGGGAGCGGACCCGGCGACCGAGGCCCGCCGGGCCTCCCGCAAGATCACCGAGGCGCTCACCCCGGACGTGGGCTGACTCACCGCACCACGCTCAGCGACAGCGCGAACCGGTCCTGGTCGTCCGTCCACCAGTGGGTCAACTCAAGTCCCGCGGCAGCCAGTTCGGAGGTCACCCCGGACTGACGGAACTTCGCCGACACCTCGGTGCGCAGCTCCTCGCCCGCCGCGAAGTGCACGGCGAGGTCGAGCGCGGGCACCTTCACGGTCTGCGCGGTACGGGAGCGCAGCCGCATCTCGATCCACTCCCGCTCGGCGTCCCACAGGGCCACATGGTCGAAGGCGTCCGGATCGAAGTCGGCGCCCAGCTCCCGGTCCACGACGGTCAGCACGTTCTTGTTGAACGCGGCCGTCACCCCGGCCGCGTCGTCGTACGCCCGGACCAGCACCTGTTCGTCCTTGACCAGGTCCGTGCCGAGCAGCAGCCCGTCGCCCGGCGCGAGCAGGGACCGTACCGAGGCCAGGAACGCGGCGCGCTCGGCGGGCAGCAGATTGCCGATCGTGCCGCCGAGGAAGGCCACCAGCCGGGGACCGGGGGTGGCCGGCAGGGTCAGCGGTGCGGTGAAGTCCGCGATCAGCGCGTGGACTTCGAGGTCCGGGCGTTCGGCGATGAGCGCCTGCCCGGCCTGGGTGAGGGCGCTCTCGCTGACGTCCACCGGGACGTACGCCGCGAGCGGGAACGCGTCGATGAGATAGCGGGTCTTCTCCGACGAGCCCGAGCCCAGTTCGACCAGCGTCCGGGCACCGCTCGCGGCGGCGATCTCCCCGGACCGGGCGGCGAGGATCTCCCGCTCGGCGCGCGTGGGGTAGTACTCGGGCAGTTCGGTGATCTGCTCGAACAGCTCGCTGCCGCGGGCGTCGTAGAACCACTTCGGCGGCAGCCACTTGGGGGTGACGGAGAGGCCGTGCAGGACGTCGGCGCGCAGCGCGGCGTCCGTCGCGTCCTCGGGGAGGGTGCGGGTGACGTGCAGGGGGCTCACGTACAGGGCTCCTTCGGTGATGGGGACGCCCCCGCTCGAGCGGAGCCGAGAGTGGGCGAGGCCGCCGGGTCCTCCAGCGGGGCGAGCAGCGCGCCGGCGCGGCTCGCGGTGAGCACGGTGCGGTCGGGGACCTCCTGCCACAGCGGGTCGTCGTCGTACGGCTCGGAGGCCACGACCGTGCCGCGGCCGGGCTCCGTGCGGTACCAGAGCGAGTCGCCCCAGGCCGTTGCGGCGATCGTGTCGCCATCGGTGAGCAGCAGGTTGAGACGGGAGGCGGGGGCCGCCTCGGCGAGCAGGCGAACCGTCTCGCCGAGGGCCACGGCGGGTTCCTCACCCGTGCGCAGCCGGTGCAGGACCAGCGCCCAGACGAACGCCGAGTCGGTACGTGCCTGCAGCGACAGCAGGTCGACCGGGGGCAGCGCGGACACCAGGGGTGCCGCCGCGTCCGGCCAGCCGGCGATCGCGCCGTTGTGGCTGAACAGCCACCGCCCGGCCGCGAACGGCGCCGCCGCGGCCTCGGCGTCCGCGCCCGCGAGCGTCGCGTCCCGGACGGCCGCGAGCACGGCGCCGGAGCGCACCACCCGCGCCAGGTCGGCGAAGGACAGGTCCGCCCAGATCGGCCCGGCCCGCCGGTAGCGGGCTGGGACGGGATCCCCGGAGGCATACCAACCCACGCCGAAACCGTCGGCGTTGACCGTGCCGTAGCGCTGCCGCCGCGGCGCCCACGACTGACGGAACAGGCTGTGCGGGGGCTCCACGAGGAGCGTCCCGAGCGGCTGCTCGGGACCCAGATAGGCCAGGTGCCGGCACATCAGACGGCCTCCGAGCGGGCCGTGCGGAACCCGGAGAAGATCTGCCGGCGGATCGGGTAGTCCCAGTTGCGGAACGTGCCCCGGCACGCCACCGGGTCCACGGCGAACGAACCGCCGCGCAGCACCTTGTGCTCGGAGCCGAAGAACACCTCCGAGTACTCCTTGTACGGAAACGCCCGGAAACCCGGGTACGGCAGGAAGTCGCTCGCCGTCCACTCCCACACGTCACCGATCAACTGACGTACTCCGAGAGGCGATTCACCGGCCGGGTAGCTTCCGGCGGGAGCGGGCCGCAGATGCCGCTGACCCAGGTTGGCGTGCTCGGGGCCCGGGTCGGCGTCGCCCCACGGATAGCGCCGTGAGCGGCCGGTCGCCGGGTCGAAGCGGGCCGCCTTCTCCCACTCCGTCTCGGTGGGCAGCCGGCGCCCCGCCCAGCGGGCGTAGGCGTCGGCCTCGTACCAGCACACGTGCAGCACCGGCTCGTCGGGCGGGACGGCCTCGGTGACCCCGAACCGGCGCCTGAGCCACTGGCCGCCGTCCCGGCGCCAGAACAGCGGGGCCGTCAGGGAGTGCTGCCTGACGTGCGCCCAGCCCTGAGGACTCCACCAGCGCTCGGTGTCGTAGCCGCCGTCCTCGATGAACGCCTGGTAGGCCCCGTTCGTGACCGGCGTCGTGTCGATCCAGAACGGCGCCACCTCCCGCGGGTGCGCCGGGCGTTCGTTGTCCAGCGCCCATGGCTCGGCGGAGGTGCCCATCGTGAACGGGCCCCCGGGGACCAGGACTTCGGACGGCCCGGTGAACAGCGGCACCGGTTCCGGGTCCGGCGCGGTCAGCGCCTGGGGCCCCTTGCGCAGCTGATGGGTGATCAGCATGGTCTCGTCATGCTGCTGTTCGTGCTGGGCGATCATCCCGAAGGCGAAACCGGCCTCGGTCAGCCGGGTGCCGTGGAAGTCCGCGCCCTCCAGCAGGTCCATGACCCGGCCGCGCACCTCGGCAGCGTACTGCCGGGCTTCGGCGGGCGGCAGCAGCGGCAGCGAGGGCCGCTCCGCACGCGGGTGCTCGAAGGCGTCGTACAGGGTGTCTATCTCCGGCCGCATCGCCTCCCCGCCGCCGACCGCCCGCAGCAGCCACAGCTCCTCCTGGTTGCCGATGTGCGCGAGGTCCCACACCAGCGGGGACATCAGCGGGGAGTGCTGGGCGGTGAGGTCCGGTTCCTCGACGCAGCTGGTCAGCAGCGTGGTGCGGTCGCGGGCGGTGGTGAGCGAGGCGAGCGCGCGCTCGCGCAGGGCCTCGGTGTCCGGCTCGCCGGTCGTGCTGGGGGTCTCGCCGGTCGTGGTGTCGGTCTCGGGGGCGGTCATGTGCGGATGTCCTTCCTCCCATGGGCGGTGGGCGTGCCCCCGACGGGGCCGGCCCGGAACCTCGGCGGCTCCGGGTCGCGCAGCCGGTCCAGCAGGTCGTCGGCGGGGCAGCGGCCCCGGGCGACGTAACGGTCCAGGTAGGCGGCCACGGCATCCGTGACCCGGGTGGTCGCGCCGAGTCGCGGCAGGGCCTCCAGCGCCACCGCGAAACAGTCGGCGGCCGCTTCGCGCAACTCCGGGTCGGCGAGCCCCAGCCGGGCCGCGTCGGTCCACAGCGGGTTGTGCGGCGCGGGCCGGTTCACCGCTCGCTCGGCGAGCGGCTTCACGATCCGGTACGCGGTCTCCGCCGCCTCCGGATCGTCGAACAGCGCCGCCGTCACCGCGAGCGGCACGATCCAGCCGTCCTCGCCGGGCTGCGCGTCGATCATCCGCAGCTCCAGGTGTCCGCGCGGCCGGACGGGCGGGAACAGGGTGGTCAGGTGATAGTCGAGATCAGCCCGGGTGGGCGGCCGGGGCGACCGGGAGCGGGCCCACTCCCGGAAGGTCAGCCCGTCGGGCACGTCCCACGGCCCGCTGTCCCGGCGGACGCACATCACCGGCGAGTCCAGCACGTGCCGCGCCCACACGGCCCGCGGATCGCCGTCCAGCGGGGGGCCGCCCGCCCGGCCCGCGCCGATCTCCATCCACATCAGCTGCCGGGTGGACATCCAGCCCGTGGGGAGTCGCCCCATCAGCGGGGAGTTGGCGAACGCGGCGACCAGGACCGCGCCCAGCTGGTGGGCCAGCCACCAGCGCCGCGCGTGCCCCAGCGGGCCGGGCTCCTCGTGGCCGGCGTCCACGCAGACCTGGACGGAGGCCGAGGCGCACATCATGTGCCGGCCGGCCCGCCCGGTGCGGTCCAGGCAGGCCTCCATGGCGTCGTAGCGCGGTTCGTGCAGGAACCTGCGCGGTGCGTGCCAGGGGTCGTGGCCGATGCCGACGAGACCGAGACCGTCCTCGGCGAGGACGGCACGAACGGTGTCCAGGTCGGCGGAGACGGTGCCGATGCACTCCATCAGGGAGGCGGCGGGCGGCGAACTCAGCTCCAGCTGGCCGCCGGGCTCCACGGTGAGCGCCGATCCCAGGGACACGGCCCGCAACGTGGCGTAGGCCGCTTCGAGTCGTTCGGGTGTCACGGTGAGCCGCGGCTGCCGCAGCTCGTGGACGAGCCATTCCAGCTCCACACCGACGGTGCGGGGTGGCCCGGTCTTGAAGCAGATGCCCCTGACCAGGGCCTCCACCTCCGGCTCGGAGACGGCGATGCGGTGCTCGGTACAGTCACCACCATCGCTGTGCGAATCAGACATGTCGGGATCCTCCTGAGATTCCTGTCATGCCACCGGCCCCGTTCTACGGGGGCCGGGCAGGCACTCGTTCCACCCAAAACCCTCGAGCCGATTCGCACAAGGGCGCCCAGCCGGTCGTTCCGGACAGGTCATCTCCGTTTCCGTGTGTGTTTCCGGACCGTTCCGTGGGCGGGAAACTCCGTTGCACCGCATCACCAGCATCACCCAGGATGCCTGCATGAGCACGACGGGGGAGACCGCGCAGGCCGTGGTCGCGGCGCCCACGGGGGTGGCGCCATGAGCGCGCGCCTGCGCGGGATCGCCGCCGAGACGGAACACATCGTGGCGACGGGCCGCTATCGCGCGCCGGACGGCCGGGAGGTGTCCGTCGCGGCGGCGGTCGCGGCGGCGCGGGCGGGCACGAGGATGTCCGGTCCCGCGCCGGTGCCGCTCCCGCCGGTCACCGGGGCCGACGCGGTCGTCAAGGCTCACGCGGTCGTCAAGGCCCACGCGGTCGTCAAGGCCCACGCGGTCGGCGAAGCCGAGGCGGTCCCCGAGGCCGGTCCCGTGCTCGAGGTGACCGGCGAGAGCAGCCTGGAGGCGGCCCGCCGGCTGGCCGGCGCACCGGTCGCGGTGCTGAACTTCGCCTCGGCCCGGAATCCGGGCGGCGGCTACCTCAACGGCGCGCAGGCCCAGGAGGAGGCCCTGTGCCGCGCCTCCGCCCTGCACACCTGCCTGCTGACGGCCCGCGGCTTCTACGACCACCACCGGGCCGACCGCGATCCCTTCTACACGGACCGGGTCATCCACTCACCGGCCGTCCCCGTCTTCCGCGACGACCGGGGCCGGCTGCTCGCCGAGCCGTACCTCGCGGGCTTCCTGACCGCCGCCGCGCCCAACGCGGGTGTCGTCCGGCGCACGGCCCCGGAACGCGCCGCCGAACTCCCGGCCGTCCTGGCGCGGCGAGCCGAGCGCGTCCTGGAGACGGCCGTGGCGCACGGCTACCGCCGGCTGGTGCTCGGTGCCTGGGGCTGCGGTGTCTTCCAGAACGACCCGGCGCAGGTCGCGCACGCCTTCCGGGTGCTGCTGGGGCCCGCCGGCCGATTCGCCCGAAGCTTCGAACACGTGGTGTTCGGAGTGCTCGACCGGACGCCGGAAGCGGTGGTGCGAGCAGCCTTCGTCAGGGCGTTCGCGTAGCGTTCCGCCGCATGCGCGAGCGGCCGCGGGGCGCCCGTCAGGTCCAGCCGTAGCGTTCGTGGAGTCGCCGGCGGACCAGGTCGAAGCGCATCCGGTCCAGTGCGCACGCCTCACGGCGCATGCCCTCCTCGTGCAGTCGCAGCACCCGGTCCACGTCCACCCACGAGTCGCGCCCCGACCGGTCCCACGGCCCGCTGCCGATCGCCACCCACTCCCGGTCGCCGTCGTGCCGCTTGCTGGAGAGCTGCACGGCGAGGAACGTACCCGCCGCCTCCCGGGCCACGACCAGGACCGGGCGGTCCTTGCCCCGGCCGTCGTTCTCCTCGAACGGCACCCAGGTCCACACGATCTCCCCGGGGTCCGGGTCGCCGTCGTGGGCCGGGGAGTACTCGGTGCGGACCCGGCCGACCTCGCGCGGGTCGGCCTCGGCGGTGGCGTGCGGGCCGTGGCGGCCGGGGACGTTCTCATCGGTAGACGTGCTCACGCAGGCACCCTAGTGGTCCGCTCCCCGGGCGCAACGGGCGCCCTTCGTCCGGACGTTACGCGGGGGCGTCGGTGTGCGGGCCGGGGGAGGCCGCGGCGGGCGGGACCGGGACCTCGCCCGGGCGCGAGCCGATCCGCATGCCGGGACGGCGGCGGTGGACGGTCAGATACGTCAGGCCGCTCTCCCCGGCGGTGATGCTGCGCGTGGCGCCGTGCGGCAGCCAGGCCAGGGCGCCCTCGGCGAGCGGCTGCGGGGCGGCCGCGGGGTCACCGCCGAGCGCTCCCGACCCGGCCACCACGACGAGCATGACGTCCAGCTGCGCCTCGGTGTGAGCCGTGATCCGTCCGCCCGGGGCGATCCGGACCACATTGGCGTCCAGCTGGCGTCCGCTCTCGGCCAGCTTCCACAGCACCCCGGCCGGTACGGGCGGCTCCTGCGCCAGGGCCCGGGTGTCGCACAGCACGCGCGGACCCGCCGGCTCGCGCTCGGCCGGTCCGCTGTCGATCGCCTGCGGCGACGTCATCTGGTGTTCCCCTCGACTCCGCTGCACCCGTCCCCAGGTGTCCCTGCTCACCCTACAATTAATACATGTAGGCCTCGTGAAAAATAGGCGCAGGTGGAGAGGGGTGTCCGAGGGTGACGACGCGGGAGAGACCCCGTCGCCGAGAGGTGCTGGAGATGCTGCGCGCCGCGGGATCGCCGCTCGGCGTCGCGGAGGCGGCCGAGCGGGCGGGCGTCCATCCCAACACCGTGCGCTTCCACCTGGACGCCCTGGTGTCCGAGGGCGTGGCCGAGCGCCGCACCGAGGCGTCCCCGGGACCGGGCCGGCCCCGGACCGTCTACACGGCACGCCCCGGCATGGACCGCGGCGGCGTGCGCGACTACCGGCTCCTCGCGCGTGTCCTGCTCGGCCGGTGGGCCTGTGCCGACCCGGCCGAGGCGCTCGAAGAGGCGAAGGAGACGGGCCGCGCATGGGGCCGTTCCCTGGCGGACCGGCTGCCTGCGGGTGAACGGCCGACGGCCGGGCGCCCGGTGGCCGGACTTCTCGCCCTGCTGGACGACATGGGCTTCGCGCCGCGGCCGGAGGGCGGGGACGAGAGGGCCGGCCGGCCGCCCGAGCGGATCCGGCTGCGACACTGCCCGTTCCTCGAACTCGCCGAGGAGCACGGGCGGCTGGTGTGCCCGCTGCATCTCGGCCTGATGCAGGGCGCGTTGGAGCGGCTGGGCGCTCCGCTGACCGCCACCGGCCTGGAGCCGTTCGCCGAACCGGACTCCTGTGTGGCCCACTTGGCGGGCACAGCCGCGCCTTGAGGGACCCGGCAAGCGGCCCGCTGCCGCGTCGATGCCACGAATCCGACCCGCCGAGCCCGGCGGAGAAAGGCCCACGCCGATGAACGCCACGTCCGCCGCCACCGCGAGCGCGGTCACCTTCGTCTGGCTCGGAATGGTGCTGGCGATCTCCTTCCTGGAGGCCCCGCTCAAGTTCCGCGCTCCGGGCGTGACGATCCCCCTCGGTCTGGGCATAGGCCGTCTGGTCTTCCGCGCGCTGAACGCCGTCGAGTCGGCCCTGGCGCTCGTCGTGATCGCCGCGGTCGCCCTGGGCGGCGCCACCGCGGGCGTCACCGCCCTGACCGCGACCGTGGCGCTCGTCCTCCTCGCCCAGCTGGCCGTCGTCCGCCCCCGCCTCAACCGCCGGTCCGACCGGGTCCTCGCGGGCGAGGAACTGCCCCGTTCCCGCGGCCATCTCTGGTACGTGGCGCTGGAGATCCTCAAGGCCGCCGCCCTGATCGCCCTGGGAGCCGTGCTGCTCGCGGTGTGACCGGACGCCCCGGCGAAGACACCCCGCGCGGAGCGGCTCGCCCACGCCGCCACCGCGAACCTGGGCCCAGACGCGGTTCGACGGCTCGTCGGCACACACGGCCGGGGCCCCTGCTCAGGGACCCCGGCCGCGCGGCACACCGCTTCCTCAGCCCTCCTGCTCGACGGGCACCCGCTGCGGCGGAGGCGTCCCCGCTCCGTTGAGCGAGGGCGAAGGGCCGTTCACCGCCTGCCCGGTGTCGCCCATCGTGGCGAGCAGCCGGCGGGCGAGGCCCAGGCCCGTGCCGCCCATGGTGAGTGCCTTGGCGAACAACTCGCCCATCCCGTCGGCGCCGTTGAGCAGCACCATGTTGTCCACGTTGCCGAACGCGGACGCGCCCGCCTGGACGATCTCCGGCCACTTCTCGGCGAGTTGCTGGGCGACGACCGCCTCCTGGTTCTCGGCGAGCGCGGCGGCGCGGGCCTTGATGGCCTCCGCCTCGGCCAGACCCTGCGCCTTGGTCGCCTCGGCCTCCGCCAGACCCTTCGCCTGCGCGGCGGCGGCCTCGGCCTCACCGGTGGCCCGGGTGGCGTCGGCGGTCGCCGCACCGCGGGACTTGGTCGCCTCCGCCTCGGCGGCCGCGGCGGTCTTCACCCGGGTCGCCTCGGCCGCGGCCGCCAGCTCGGTCTCCTTCGCCTTGGCCTGGGCCGCCGAGATCCGCGCGTCGCGCTCGGCCTCGGCCAGCGTCCGCTTCTCGTACGCCTTCGCGTCCGCCGGCTTGCGGACGTCCGCCTGGAGCTGCTGCTCCCGCCGGTGCGCCTCCAGCTCGGCCACCCGCGTCTCCTGGACGACGACCTCCTGCCGGGCCGCGGCCGCGGCGAGGGGTCCGGCCTGCTGGGCCTTCGACGCCGCCTTGTCCCGCTCGGCCTGGTAACCGGCCTGCAGGATCTCGCTGTCCCGGGTGGCCTCCGACATCCGGGCCGCCGCCTGCTGCTCGGCCTCGGTGGCGAGCCGGTTCGCCTCCGCCTGCGCGATGCGCGCGTCCCGCTGCACGGCCGCCGCGTGCGGCATCGCCAGGTTCTGGATGTAACCCGTCGGGTCCTCGATCTCATGGATCTGCAGCGAGTCCACGATCAGACCCAGCTTCTCCATCTCCGTACCGCAGGCCGCCCGGGTCTGCCCGGTCAGCTTCTCCCGGTCGCGGATCATGTCCTCGACCGTCAACCCGCCCACGATCGAGCGGAGATGACCGGCGAAGACGTTGTGCACCCGCTCCGCCATCAGCCTCTGCTGGTCCAGGAAACGACGGGCCGCGTTCGCGATCGACACGAAGTCGTCGCCCACCTTGAAGATGACCACGCCCCGCACCTTCAGCGGAATGCCCTGGTGCGTCACGCAGTCCACGTGCAGTTCGGTCTCGTTCAGGTCGAGCGAGAGCTTGCGCACCGCCTGCACCCCGGGCAGCACCAGCGTGCCGCGCCCGGTGACGATGCGGAATCCCATGCCCTCCTCGAGGCCCTCGGTGCGGTGCTTGGACCCGGAGATGATGAGTGCCTCGTTCGGCTCGGCCACCCGCCACATCATCTTGAACAGACCGATCAGCACGAGGACGGCAACGACGACCGCCCCCGCAACGACGCCGACAACCATCGGCATACGCCCCCTTTGGATGGTGCCCTTTCGGCACCGAACGAAGGGAGTGTGCTCCCGCGGCAGCCCGGGGAGAAGACGCTGACGGATCCTTGTTGCAATCTTGACGCGTACCGCCCTCACCTGGGGCGCAGCACGCTCAACTGTCGTACGCGGCGGTGACGTAGACCGTCCTCGGCGGCAGGTGTTCCACCACCATGACCACTGTGCCGGGTGCGATCCGGGCCGTGCCGTCGGCCGGGTAGGCGAGGAAGTGCTCAGCGCCGCCGCGCACGCGCACGATCACCTCGCCGACCAGCCCGGGGCCGACCGTCCCCGTCACCCGCCCCATCAGCCCGACCATCGACGCGTCGTCCATGGGCCCAGGGTAAGGGCGGAAAGCCGTCACACGGCCGGTGTGCCGGCTTCCGTGTGCTGCGAGGGCGGCCACACCTCGTGCCAGCGCAGCTCCGCCTCCAACTGGGCGGCGACGGACACCAGCAGGGGCTCGCTGCCGGCCGGACCGAGCAGCTGGGCACCGACGGGGAGGCCGCCGTCCACGAACCCGGCGGGCACGTTCACGCCCGGCCAGCCCAGTACGTTCCACGGCCAGGCGTACGGGCACGCGGCGATCATCGCGCGGTCGGTGGCGAACCCGCTGAGCCGGTACAGGGCGCCGATGCGGGGCGGGGGAGCGGCCGTGGTCGGCGCGAGGATCACGTCGTAGGAGCGGAAGAACGCGCCGATCCGCCGGTGCAGCACCGCCTCCGCGCGCCGGGCCGCCCTGAGCGGGGCCCCGCCGAGCAGTCGGCCCAGCCGGGCCGCGTCCCGGGTGCGCGGATCGAGCAGCGCGGGGTCGGGGGCCTCGCGGACCCGCTCGGCGATCCCGGCGGTGGCGCGCGGTACGAAGGTCAGCCCGATCTGCCCGTACGGCGGATCGGCCTCCTCGACGTCGTGGCCCGACGCGGCCAGTTTCTCGGCGAGTTCGACGACCCTGGCCCGGACCGCCGGGTCCAGGCGGGCGGGCACGGCGGTGAACGGCGGCTTCAGGGAGAGGGCGATGCGCAGCCGGCCCGGCTCGCGGCCGACGGCGTCCGCCACCGTCAGCGCGGGCGGCCGGTGCGGGTCGCGGTCGTGGTTGCCGCTCGCCGCGTCCAGCAGCAGGGCGGCGTCGGCGACCGTGCGGGCGAGGGTCCCGTTGACCGTGATGCCCTGGAAGGACTCGCCCCACGGCCAGGTCGAGATGCGGCCGCGCTGCGGCTTGATGCCGATCAGGTGGGTCCAGGAGGCCGGGATGCGGACCGAGCCGGCGCCGTCGGAGCCGAGCGCGGCCGGGACGAGCCCGGCGGCCACGGCGGCGGCCGAACCGCCCGAGGAGCCGCCCGGTGTGTGCCCGGTGTGCCACGGGTTGCGGGTCTCGCCGAACGCCGGGCCCTCGGTGAACGGCCACTGCCCCAGCTCACAGGTGTTCGTCTTGCCGACGATCACGGCACCGGCCGCGCGCAGCCGCCGTACCGCCTCCCCGTCCGTCGCCACCGGCGGGAAGTCGCCCCGGCAGCCGAACGCGGTCGGCTCGCCCGCCACGTCCATGTCGTCCTTGACCGCCACCGGCACCCCGAGCAGCGGCCGGCGCACCCCCGCGGTCAACTCACGGTCGGCGGCGTCCGCCTCGGCGAGCGCGGCCTCGGCGCGCACGATGCGGAAGGCGTTCAGCGTCGGCTGCGTGGCCTCGATCCGGGCCAGGGCCTGTTCCACCAGCGCGCGGGAGGTCACCTCCCCGTCGGCGAGGGCGCGTCGGCTCTCCGCGAGGCCTGCGGCACGGTCGGGTGTCATGGGGGAGCACCTCCGGGAGGCTCCGGGCACGATGTCTACCGAACGGTAACGTCATGTCGGGGGCATGCCTACGGTTTTCGCGCCGGTGTCTTCGGACTCGGGTGCCGGGCGGCCGGACCCGGCCAGGACCAGCCCGCGGAACGCCGGCACCACGGGCCGCAGGTCCACCTGGTGCCAGGCGGCCCAGAGCCGGACCGACGCCTCGTGCCAGGGCAGTTCCCGCACAGTGATGCCCTCGGTGGCGCCCCGCAGCATGCTCCGCTGGATCAGCGCGAGCCCCAGTCCGGAGGCGACGAGCCCGAGCGCGGTCTGCGGCTCCGCGGCGTCGAGGCGCACGTCCGGGGTGAAACCGGACGCGGCGCAGGCGGCGACGAAGGCGTCGCGCCAGGTGGGGTGCTGGGAGTCCGCCACCGCGATCCAGGGCTGCCCGTCGAGGTCGCCCGGTGTCACCGTGTCCCGTGCGGAGAGCGGATGGCCTTGGGGGAGGGCGAGCAGCAGCGGGTCCTCGAGCAGCAGCGCCGAGCGCAGGTCCGGGTCGTCCTCGGCGGGCGGCTCGTGCACCAGCGCGATGTCCAGGCTGCGCTGGCGCAGGCCCTCGAACTGCTCGGCGGGGGACAGGGGGTAGAGCGCGACATGGACGCCGGGGCTGCCCTGGTGCAGCGCCCGCAGCGCGCCGGGCAGGATCCCGGTGTGCAGGGCGTGCGCCACGTACCCGATGCACAGCCCGCCCTCCTCGCCCCGGCCGAGCCGGCGCCCGAGGTTCTCCAGGCGTTCGGCGTGCCGGAGCAGGGCACGCGCCTCGGTGAGGAAGACCCGGCCGTCGGCGGTGAGCCGGATGCGCTGCTGGCTGCGCTCGAACAGCGTCAGGCCGAGCTTCTGCTCCAGCTGGGCGATCTGCCGGCTGAGCGGCGACTGGGAGATGTGCAGGGCCTCCGCGGCCCGGCCGACGTGTTCGGCCTCGGCGACGGCGACGAAATAGGTGAGCTGGCGCAGATCGAGCATGTAAGACCTCTGGAGACTCAAGTCTGTCGAAGTATGTCTTGGACAGTCTCAACCGCTCGATCCTAGCTTGGATGACGCAAGGCGACGGCCTGCCGGGCGAACGGCACGGCGACCGTCACACCCCTCATCGCAAGGACCCCCCATGAGCATCAAGAACCTGCTGCCCGGACGACTCGGCTTCGGTACCGCCCCGCTGGGCAACATGTTCCGCGCCATCCCGGACGAGGAGGCGGCGGCGACCGTCCAGGCCGCCTGGGACCACGGCATCCGCTACTTCGACACCGCGCCCTTCTACGGCGCGGGCCTGAGCGAGATCCGGCTGGGCGAGGCGCTGTCCGGCCGGCCCCGCGACTCCTACGTCCTGAGCACCAAGGTCGGCCGCGTCATCCTGGACGAGGCCGAGGACCCGGCCGCCCGGGACCTGGGCGAGAAGGGCGGTCTGTTCGAGCACGGCCGCCCCAACAAGATGGTCAACGACTACTCGGCGGACGCCACCCTGCGCTCCGTCGAGGACAGCCTCGAGCGCCTGAAGACGGACCGGCTCGACATCGTGTGGGTGCACGACGTGGCGCAGGACTTCTACGGCGACGAGTGGCTGGCCAGGTACGAGTCCGCCCGGACCGGAGCCTTCCGGGTCCTGGACCGGCTGCGGGACGAAGGCGTCATCAAGGCCTGGGGTCTCGGTGTCAACCGCGTCGAGCCCCTGGAACTGACGCTGGACCTCGAGACGCCCAGGCCCGACGCGTTCCTCCTCGCCGGCCGCTACACCCTGCTCGACCACGAGCGTGCCCTCCAGCGCCTGCTGCCCGCGGCGGCGGAGCAGGACGTCGACATCGTCGTCGGCGGCCCCTACAGCTCCGGCGTCCTCGCGGGCGGTACGCACTTCGAGTACCAGGAGGCGCCCGCGGAGATCGTCGCCAAGGTGGAGCGGATCAAGACGCTCGCCGCACGGCACGGCGTGAGCATCAAGGCGGCCGCGCTGCAGTTCTCCCTCGCCCACCCGGCCACCGTCGCGGCCATCCCCGGCGCCACCCGTCCCAGCCGTGTCGCCGAGGACGTCACCGCGCTCACCGAGACCGTCCCGGCCGCCTTCTGGGCCGAGCTGCGCGGGGAGGGTCTGATCGCCGCGAACGCCCCCGTGCCCGCCTGAACCCCCACTCCGAACCCCTCACCACCCCACCCCCCACCCATCCCAGGAGGAACCGTGGCCACGACCACCGTGTCCATCGACATCCCCGTGCCCGCCGACCGCGTGTGGCAGCTCATCGGCGGGTTCGACTCGCTGCCCGACTGGCTGCCGTACATACCCGGCAGCGAACTCGGCGAGGGCGGCCGCGTCCGCAGCCTGACCAACGAGGACGGCGGCGTCATCGTCGAACGGCTGGAGGCGTTCGACGAACGGGCGCGCACCTACACCTACTCGATCGTCCAGGCCCCCTTCCCGGTCACCGGCTACCTGTCCACCCTCGCGGTGTACGAGGCGCCCGGCGGCGCGCGCGTCGAGTGGTCCGGCACCTTCACTCCCGTCGGAGTGCCGGACGAGGAGGCCGTCGCCCTCTTCCACGGCATCTACTCCGACGGGCTGACGGCCCTGCACCGAACCCTCGCGACCTGAACCGGCCCGCCCTGGCCGCCGCTGTCCGACAGGGGACGCGTGGGTCGCTGCGGTCGGGTGGGGACGCGCCGGTCGCCGCTGTCCGCCCCGCCCCGGCAGCGGTCTGACTCTGACCGGCCAGGTCGTGGCCGTTCGGTGGGACCGGCCCGGACCGGCCCGGCCCCTCGCGGCCGGAAGCGGGCCGTTCCGGTCGCCGTGGCCTGATCCGGGTCGCCGCCGGCGGAGGCCTGACGCGGACCGCTCCGGTTGCTGCTGTCCAGGACTCGAATCGGCCTGGACCCTCGCGGTCGGAAGCGGGCCGCCGCGGTCGCCGCTGTTTGCCCCGGGCCGGCCCGGACCTCTCGCGGCCTGACCCGGATCGCCCCCGGCCGCGACCTGACTCGGCCCCCCAGGTCGTCGCCGTCCGGCCCGGGCCGGCCTCGCGGCCTGACCCAGACCGGCCTGGTCGGTCGCCGCTGTCCGCCCCGCCCCGGACCGCCCCGGCAGCGGTCTGACTCTGACCGGCCAGGTCGTGGCCGTTCGGTGGGACCGGCCCGGACCGGCCCGGCCCCTCGCGGCCGGAAGCGGGCCGTTCCGGTCGCCGCTGCCCGACCTGGCCGCCGAGGTCGCCGTTGTGTGCCCCCCCCGGACCGGCCCGGACTCCTCGCAGCCTGACTCTGACCGCCCCGGTCGCTGAGGCCTGGCCCGTGGCCCCCCGTCGAGGCCTGAGCCGGTCCGCCCGTCCCGGGCCGTGTCAGTGGGCGAGGAGCCGTCGCAGCCATGCCACGCGTGCCGCGCGGGCCGACCGGGACAGGGACGCCTCGGGGGCCAGGGCGTCGAAGCCGTGGAAGCCGCCCGGCCAGACGTGGAGTTCGGCCGCGCCGCCGGCCTGCCATAGTCGGGAGGCGTAGGCGACCACCTCGTCCCGGAAGGTCTCCGCGGAACCGACGTCGAGGAAGGCCGGGGGCAGGCCGGACAGATCGGTGGCGCGGGCGGGGGCGGCGTAGGGCGGGACGTCGGGGCCGCCGCGGCGGTCACCGAGCAGCGCCGTCCAGGCGGTCTCGTTGGCGGTGCGGTCCCAGGCGCCGAGACCGGCCATCTGGTGGGCGGAGACGGTGTCGTTGCGGTCGTCCAGCATCGGGCACATCAGCAGTTGTCCGAGGGGCCGCGGGCCCTGCCGGTCCCGGGTGAGCAGGGCGAGGGCCGCGGTGAGGCCGCCGCCGGAGCTGGCGCCCGCGACCACGATCCGGTCCGGGTCGCCGCCGATCTCCTCGGCGTGCCCGGCGGTCCACAGCAGACCGGCGTACACGTCCTCGACGGGCGCGGGGTACGGGTGTTCGGGGGCGAGCCGGTACTCCACCGACACCACGACTGCGCCCAGGTCCCGCGCCCAGGTCAGGGGCTCGGCCACGCCGGTCCGGTCGGTCCCGGTCATCATGCCGCCGCCGTGCACGTGGTAGATCACCGGCAGCGGGGGCGTGAGCGTCGTGGACGCGGGGCGGCAGAGGAGGAGCGAGATGTCGGGGGCGCCCTCGGGACCGGGCACCACACGGTCCTCCACCTCCAGAGCGCCGTCCAGGGTGAGGTCCAGCAGGCCGAGCAACTCGGGACCGGCCTGCCGGGCGGCATCCAGGTCGTCCAGCGTGAAGCCGGGCGTGATCCCGTCCTCGACCAGCTCCAGCGCGGCGGCGAGTTCCGGATCGAACGGCGGCGGGACCAAGGGCATGGCGTCTCCTCGGACGACTCGGCAGCGCTCCGGCGACGCGCCGGAGCGGATGGACGCGGACGCGGACGCGGCCGGCAGTCCTCGCCTACCCCGTCGCACGCCGTCCGCCGCGTCACCTGCCGAACGAACGGAAGTACCTTTGCGTCCCCTACCCCGTGGCGGCCGCCGTTCCCCGTGTGGCCCGCGTTCCCAGGTGCCGTACCAGGCCCAGCACGGACAGCACGGCGACCAGCGCGCACACCCCGGTCCAGCCGCACCGCGCGTAGGCCCGGGTACCGAGCCAGGAACCGAGGCAGCCACCCAGGTAGGCGCAGGTCATGTACGCGGTGTTGAGGCGGCTGCGTACCTCCGCGCCGAGGGCGTAGATCCGCACCTGGTTGGCGACCATGCCGGACTGCATGCCCACGTCCAGCAACAGCGTGCCGGCCACCAGGGACGACAGGCCCGCGGTGCCGCCGAGGACACCGAGGGCGAGTACCGCGGCGGAGCCGGCGACGAGGAGGAAGCACACCCGGTTCACCGCGTCGGCGCCCCGCCGGTCCACCACCCGGCCCGCGAACGGCGTGACGACCATGGTGACCGCGTTGACCAGCGCCAGCAGCCCGACCGCGCCCGAACCCAGCCCGTACACCGGACCCGTCAGCAGCAGCGCCACCCCGGTCCACACCGCGGAGAAACCGGCGAACACCGTCGCCTGGAAGTAGGCGGAGCGGCGCAGCGCCGGTTCCGTGCGCAGCAGGCGGACGGGCTCGGCGAGCAGGCGCACCCAGCGCTCCCGGGACGCCGGGACCACGTCCGGGACGGCGCGGGCCAGCAGCGGCACGACCGCCAGGGTGAGCAGGGCGGCCACGAGGTACGGAGCCCGCCAGCCCAGCCGGTCGCCGAGGACGCCGCCCGCCGTGCGGGACAGCAGCATGCCCGCGAGGGAACCGCTCAGCAGCGTGCCGCCGACCACGCCCCGCCGCCCCTCGGGGACCAGTCCGGCCGCCAGCGGACCGGCCAGCGGGGCGATCACCGTGGTCGCCCCGGACAGGACGCTCGCCGCGAGCAGCGGCGGCAGCCCGGGCGAGGCGGCCGCCGCGGCCAGGCCGAGTCCGGTGAGCGTGAGCAGGGTGACCAGCAGCGGGCGGGGCGGCAGCCGGTCACCGAGCGGGACGAGCAGACAGATGCCCGCCGCGTAGCCGAACTGGGTCGCGGTGACCACGCCGGCCGCCGCGCCGGGGGAGACGCCGAGGCCGGCCGCCACGAGCGGGGCGATCGCCTGCGGGAAGTAGACGTTGCCGACCGCCACCCCGCAGGCCAGGGCCAGCAGCGGCACGAGCCGGGAGGACCCCGGCGGGCGCGCGGTACGCTGCCCGGTGTTGTGATCCGTCATGAGCCGAAGTCCACGGCCCGCACGGACGGTCGGCAAAGGATGTAGGCGGGGGCTAAATGATCAGCTTCCTGCTCGGAGTCGACGACCTCGCCGACACCCGGTTCGCGATCTCTCCGCTGGGCGAGCTGATGGAGAGCCTGCGGGTCCTGCGCGCCCCCGCGCTGCACCCCCTGCACCGCGGATGGCGCCGGACCGCGCTCGACGCCCTGGACCCTGCCGACCTGTCCCGGCTGTCGGCCCTGGTCGGTCCCACCCTCGCGCTGCCGGACTTCCTGACGCCCCGGCCCGCCGGCCACGCCCCGACACTCGACGAAGAGCTGACCGTCGTACGGGCCACGCCCCCGCAGGCCGTACGACGCGACCTGCGCGCCGCGCACGCGCCCCGCCCGCTCCCCGGCGCCCTGCGGCGGGCCGCCGCGCCCGGTGACGGACCGGTCCTGGAACTCCTCGACGACCTGTGCGCGTTGCTGCGCCGCTACTGGGAGACCGCCCTGTCGCCGCACTGGCCCCGGATCCGGCTCGTCCTGGAGGCGGACATCACGCACCGGGCGGGACAACTGGCCACCGGCGGCGCCGGTGCGCTCTTCGCGGGCCTGCACCCGAACCTGGGCTGGCGGGGCGGTGTGCTGACCGTCACCCGGATGATCGGCCGGCACGAGGTCGAGGGGGCCGGGCGCGGGCTGCGACTGGTCCCGTCGGTGTTCGCGCACAAGCCGGCGCCCCCGATCAGCGCCGAGGCACCGCCGATGCTCGCCTATCCCGGCCGGGGCACCGCGACCCTGTGGGAACCGGAACCCCCGCCCGACGCCTCCGCGCTCACCGCGCTGGTCGGCGCGCCCCGGACCACCCTGCTGCGCCTGCTCGCCGAACCCCTCCCCACCGTGGAACTCGCCCGTCGGCTCGGCGTGACACCGAGCGCCGTCTCCCAGCACCTGCGGGTGCTGGACGCCACCGGCCTGGTGACCCGCGCCCGCGACGGACGGCGCGTGCTCTACCGGCGCAGCCCGCTGGCCGACCGGCTGGTCACGCGCTGAGCGGGCGGCGACCGCGATCCACGGGGCGCCGCCGACGGCTCGCCGCGGCGACGCGGACGGCGGCTCTCCCGGGTGACGCGCACGGCGGCCCTCCCGGGTGACCCGGACGGCGGCTCTGCCGGGCGACGCGGCGTGACGGAGCGCGACGCGGGGCCGGAGCTGCGATCAGCTCCGGCCCCGCGCGTGAGACGTACGGCTCAGGCGGCCACGACCTCGCCGACGTTGCCGTGCAGGCGCGCGACGACCTCGGTCAGCTGGGCGGCGACCTCGGCGTCGTCGACCGGGTGGGTCTCGGCGAAGCGGGTCACCGAGCCGGGGATGGACAGCTTGATGTCCTCGATCACCTTGCCGCCGGCGATGCCCACGGCCTTGCGGGCCTCGTCCTGCGCCCACACGCCGCCGTACTGGCCGAAGGCGGTGCCGACCACGGCGACGGGCTTGCCACCGAAGGCGCCGGCGCCGTAGGGACGGGACAGCCAGTCGATCGCGTTCTTCAGCACGGCCGGGATGGTGCCGTTGTACTCCGGGGAGAAGAGCAGGAAGGCGTCGGTGGCCTGCGCGGCCGCGCGCAGCTTCGCGGCCGGGGCCGGGACGCTGCCCTCGACGTCGATGTCCTCGTTGTAGAACGGGATGTCGGCCAGGCCCTCGAACAGCTCGACCTCGGCGCCCTCGGGCGCGAGCTTCACAGCCGCCTCGGCGAGCTGGCGGTTGTGCGAACCGGCGCGGAGGCTGCCGACGAGCGCGAGGATACGAACGGACATGGGAACTCCAAGGGGGCTGAAACACCGCTGTCAAGATCCGGACCGGGGTCCGTTTAAGTTTCTATCACCATAAGCGGACCGGGGTCCAGTTTTCTTCCCGATGCTTTACGCTGTCTTCATGTCCAGCGCCCTGCCGCCCTTCCCTCCGCAGCCCCAGGAGCCCCTCGAAACCCCCCAATTGCTCAGCATCGGCGCGGCTGACGAGGAACCGTGCCTGCGTGCCGACGCCGCCCGTAACAGGGCCCGCCTGCTGGAGGCCGCCGCCCGGCTCATCGCGGAGCACGGGGTGGCCGGAGTGACCATGGAGGCGGTGGCCGCCGCTGCCCAGGTCGGCAAGGGGACGGTATTCCGCCGTTTCGGCGACCGCACGGGACTGCTGATGGCCCTGCTCGACCACTCGGGCAGGCAGCTGCAGGCGGACTTCCTGAGCGGGCCACCACCGCTCGGCCCCGGGGCGCCGCCCCTCGCGCGGCTGCGGGCGTTCGGCGTGGCGGTGCTGTACCGCTCCGCGGAACAGCTGGATCTGCAGCTGGCCGCCCAGCCGGAGCCGGACCGCCGGTTCTCCCACCCCGCCGCCGGGGCGCTGCGCACGCACGTCACGATGCTGCTGCGGCAGATCGTCCCGGACGCCGACTGCGAGCTGCTGTCCCACACCCTGATGGCCTCGCTCGACCCGGCCCTCATCCACCACCTGACCCGCCAGTGCGGCATGCCCATGGCGCGACTCGAGACCGCCTGGATCGACCTGGTCGCCCGCATGACCGACACGGCCCCGCCCCACTGAGGCCGCCCACGGATCGAACCGCTCCGCTGTGGCAGCTGCTCGCCCGGATCGCCCGACGGACTGATGGCCGCCGCCCGACGTGACCGCTCCGCCGGCGACCTCACCGGCCGGGTCGCGGGTCTCGGCCCCAGATCAGCCGGCCCGTCCCGCTGGGCCTGTGCGTGGGTAGGGTCGATGGGTGTGCTGGTGGGTCGGTCGGCCCGCTCCGCTGTGGCTGTTGTGGGCAGGGTCGGGGGCTTGGCCGTCGGCCTACCGGTCTGCCGCGGCGTGATTGCTCGTCGGCCGGGTTGCCGGGCTCGGCCGCCGGTCAGCCGGTACGGGCGGCCACGACTGCTCGCCCGTAGGCTCCGGCGGGTCGGTCCCGCTGCGCCTGCGCGCCGGGCTGGTGGGCGCCGGGTGGCGTCGGGGGTGGTCGTTCGCCGGCCGGGGTCCCGGCGAGGCTGCTCAGTGGCCGGCGAACATGTCGAGCAGCCCCTGCGGTGCGTCCGTGCGGAACAGGAGGGCTCCGCTGTGTGCGGACTCCGCCGCCGACGCCTCGGCGCGCGGGAACATCGCCGCTTCGTAGGCGGTCAGCGCGGCCTCGGTGTCGCCGGGGTGCGCGGCCAGCGTGAGGCCCAGGTCGGCGCCGTCGGCCAGCGCCAGGTTGGCGCCCTCGCCGGCGAACGGTGACATCAGGTGGGCGGCGTCCCCGAGCAGGGTGACGCCGGGGACCCGGTCCCAGCGGTGACCGACCGGCAGGGCGTGGATCCGCCGGGGCACCAGCGGCCCGTCCGCGTCCGCGACCAGCGCCCGCAGGCTCTCGTCCCAGCCGTCGAACTCCTTCAGCACGGCCGTCCTCGACGCCTCGGGGTCGGTGAAGTCGATGCCGTCCAGCCAGTCCTCCGGCGCCTCGACGGCCGCGTACACGTGCAGGCTGCCGTCGCTCTCCCGGTGCGCCAGGAAGCCGCGGCCCGCGCCGAGCGCGAAGAGCATCCCGCCGCCGACCACCTCCGCGCTCACCGGGCGACGCAGATCCGCCTCGAGCAAATCCGACTCGACGAACGACACGCCGGTGTAGGCGGGCCGGGCGGGGGAGAGCAGCGGGCGGACCCGGGACCAGGCGCCGTCCGCGCCGACCAGGACGTCCGTGGTGAAGCCGCTGCCGTCCGCGAGCGTCACCTCGTGCCGGCCGCCGCCCAGCGGGCGCGCCCCGGTCACCTTGGCGCCCCAGCGGACCGTGCCCTCGGGCAGGGAGCCGAGCAGCAGGTCACGGAGATCGCCGCGGTCGATCTCGGGGCGCCCGCCGGTGCCGTCGTCGGACGTGGCCAGCCGGAGGGTGCCGTCCCGGTCGAGAACCCGCAGGGCCTGGCCGCCGGGATGGACGCGCTCGAGGAACTCCTCGTGCAGCCCGGCCGCGCGCAGCGCCTGCTGCCCGGAGTCGTCGTGGATGTCGAGCATGCCGCCCTGCGTCCGGGCGGCCGGTGAGGCGTCCAGGTCGAAGAGGGCGGCCTCGATGCCGTGCACGTGCAGGACGCGGGCGAGCGTGAGCCCGCCGAGGCCCGCGCCGACGACGGCGACGGGGTGGTGCGGGAGGGAGGAAGGGGTGGTCATGGTGGGGTGGCCTCCTGGCGGTTCAGTCGGGTACGGCGGTCCGCTCGATGCCGTTGATCAGGGTCTGGAAGGCCCAGGACAGGCGGGCTTCGGGGGTGCCGGACAGCAGCGCGTCGGCGGTGGCGGCGATGTGCGGGTGGACGTCGGCGGGCGCCTCGCGCAGGGCGCGGTCCGTGGCCTGCCACTCGGACGGGGACTCCGCCCCGGCGTGCTCGGCGGCGGTCGCGGTGGCGTGCTGCAGCAGCAGATCGACGCCCCATGCCGCCCGGTCGCGCGGCACCCCGCCCTCCTGGAGCAGTTCCAGCAGGGTCTCGATGAGACGCAGAAAGTTCGGGCCGCTGGGCCGGGCGGTCAGCGCCGAGCGGGCGAGGCTCGGGTGCTCCAGGAGCATCACGGTGTAAGCGGTGAGCACCGCCTCCAGCCGCTGCCGCCAGTCACCCTCGGCGGGGGCGGGGCCGATCGTGCCGAGCAGCTCGTCGAGGACGGCGGCGTGCAGTTCGTCGGTGTTGCGGACGTACACGTACAGCGAGGCGGCGCCGGTGTCGAGTTCCTGCGCCAGCCGGCGCATGGTCACCTTGCGCAGACCCTCCGCGCGCAGGACGGCGACGGCGGCGGTGACGATGCCCTCCCGGGACAGGGCGGGCTTCGCGGGTCGTTCACGACGGGAGCGGGGAGCAGCGGTCATACCGGCACCGTAACGAACATGTTCGTTACGAACAAGTTCGGCACGAACATGTTCGGAGGCGGGCGCGAAAAGCGGCTTTTCGTCCAACGATGAACCACGTTCCCCCGCCTGCTCCCGGCCTCCGCCCCTCTGCCAAGATGCGGTCTGTCATGGTGCAGATACCGAACACGCCCACGAGTGCCGACGTGGCCCGCCTGGCCGGCGTCTCGCGCGCGACCGTGTCCTACGTCCTCAACAACACCAGCGCCGTACGGATCAGCGAACCGACGCGCCGACGCGTCCACGAGGCCGCGCGGGAACTGGGGTACGTGCCCCACGCCGCCGCCCGCAGCCTGCGCGCCGGACACAGCCGTATGGTCCTCATGCCCGCCCCGGCGATCCCGGTCGGCCCGCTCTACAGCAGCTTCCTCAACGAACTCCAGTGGGCGCTCGGCCGTCTCGACTACACGGTCGTGCAGTACGGCAGCGTCGGCCTGGAGGGCGACGAAGCCGCCCGCGCCTGGGCCGAGTTGCGGCCGGTCGCGGTGCTGGTGCCGGGCACCGGACCCGGCCCGCGGGGAGTCCAGGTCCTCAAGCGGTCCGGCGCCCGGGCCGTGGTCACCCTCGGTCCTGAACGGGTCGACGGCGCACACGCCCTGCTGATGGACCACGCCACCGTGGGCCACTGCGCGGGCGCCCATCTGTACGAGCGGGGCCGCCGCCGGATCGGCGTCGTCGTGCCCGGGGAGCCGGGCCTGGAGACGTACTCACGGCCCCGGCTCGCGGGCGTACGCCAGGCGCTCGACGCCACGGACGCGACCGTGACGGAGCTGCCGCTCGCGTACACCGAGCAGGCCGCCCACCGACTCGCCGCCCGCTGGAGGGAGTTGGGCCTGGACGCGGTGTTCGCCTACAACGACGAGTACGCGATGCTGCTGATGCGCGCGCTTCAGGACGAGGGCCTTCGCGTCCCGCAGGACGTGGCCCTGATCGGCGCCGACGACCTGATGCTCGGCCGGCTGCTGCGGCCCCGGCTCAGCACGGTCCACATCGAGCTGCCCTCCGGCCGGGACCTCGCCGAACTGGTCGACCGCGCGGTGCGCGACCCCGGCGGCGAGCCGGAGGTGCACAAGGTGCTGGGAGCCTCGGTGATCCGGCGCGAGTCCAGCTGACCCGGAGCCTGCCGGGAGCCGGACCGCGCCGGGCCACCGGACGCGGCGACGAACGCCGCGCACGGGCTACTGGCCGCCGGCGGCCTCCTCGGCGGCGATGCTCTTGCGCACCTCGTCCATGTCCAGCTTCCGGGCCTGCCCGATGACGTCCGCGAGAGCGGCCTCGGGCAGGGCACCCGGCTGGGCGAAGATGGCGACCTTGTCACGGACGATCATCAGCGTCGGGATCGACTGGATCTGGAAGGCCGCGGCCAGCTCCGGCTGGGCCTCGGTGTCCACCTTGCCGAAGACCAGGTCCGGGTTGTCCGCGGCGGCCTTCTCGTAGACCGGCGCGAACTGGCGGCACGGCCCGCACCAGGACGCCCAGAAGTCGATGAGAACGAAGTCGTTCTCGCTGACCGTCTGGTCGAAGTTGTCCTTGGTCAGCTCCACGGTGCTGGTCATGGCGTGATTCCCTCTTCCTGGTGTGGGGGTGTGCCGACGGCGGAAACACGGCCGCCGGGCCGCCTATTCCACCCGTGCACGCCTGTGTTCCGCGCGCGTACCCATGTGGCCGACGCGCACACCACCCACCAGACTGACCCCATGACGGAAACGGAATCCATCGCGTACGACGTCGTGGTGCTCGGGGGCGGGCCCGTGGGGGAGAACGTCGCCGACCGCACCCGCGCGGCCGGTCTCACCACGGCGCTCGTGGAGAACGAACTGCTGGGCGGCGAGTGTTCGTACTGGGCCTGCATGCCCAGCAAGGCCCTGCTCAGGCCGGTCATCGCCCAGGCCGACGCCCGCCGCCTGCCCGGCCTCGCCCAGGCGGTCCAGGGGCCCCTCGACACGCCGGCGGTCCTCGCCCGCCGGGACGGGTTCACCTCGCACTGGAAGGACGACGGCCAGGTCGCCTGGCTGAACGGCACCGGCGCCGACTTCCACCGCGGCCACGGGCGCCTCGCCGGCCCCCGCACGGTCACCGTGACCGCCCCGGACGGCACGGTCACCACGCTCACCGCCCGGCATGCCGTCGCCGTCTGCACCGGCACCCGCGCCCAGCTGCCCGGCCTTCCCGGACTCGCCGAGGTGGAGCCCTGGACGAGCCGTGAGGCGACCAGCGCCAAGGCGGCACCCGGCCGGCTGATCGTCGTCGGCGGCGGTGTCGTCGCCACCGAGATGGCCACCGCCTGGCAGGCCCTCGGCTCGCGGGTCACCCTGCTGGTGCGCGGTAAGGGCCTGCTGAACCGCATGGAGCCGTTCGCCGGGGAACTGGTCGCCGAGGCCCTCGGCGAGGCGGGCGTCGACGTCCGCACCGGCACCTCCGTGGAGTCCGTCACCCGCGAGAACGGCATCGTCGTCGCCGTCACCGGGGCCGGCGACCGGATCGAGGCCGACGAGATCCTCTTCGCCACCGGCCGCGTCCCGCACACCGACGACATCGGCCTGGACACGGTCGGCCTGGAACCGGGCTCCTGGCTGGACGTCGACGACAGCCTGCGCGTCACCGGCACCGACTGGCTCTACGCGGTCGGCGACGTCAACCACCGTGCCCTGCTCACCCATCAGGGCAAGTACCAGGCCCGGATCGCCGGCGCCGCCATCGCCGCGCGCGCCGCCGGCAGCGCCCTCCCGGACGAGCCCTGGGGTGCCCACGCGGCCACCGCCGACCACCACGCCGTACCGCAGGTCGTCTTCACCGAACCCGAGGCCGCCGCGGTCGGTCTCTCCCTCGCCGAGGCGGAACAGGCCGGCCACCGCGTCCGCGCCGTCGACGTCGAGTTCTCCTCCGTCGCCGGGGCGGGCCTGTACGCCGACGGCTACAAGGGCCGGGCCCGCATGGTCGTGGACCTGGAGGACGAGACCCTGCGCGGCGTCACCTTCGTCGGCCCCGGCGTCGGCGAACTCATCCACTCGGCCACCGTCGCCGTCGCGGGCCGCGTCCCGGTCGGCCGCCTGTGGCACGCGGTCCCGTCGTACCCGACCCTGAGCGAGGTGTGGCTGCGGCTCCTGGAGGCGTACCGGGACGCGTGAGCCGGGCTGATCCGGACGAAACCCCCTAGGGCAGGTCGAAGCCCAGGGCCTCGGCCGCCCGCCGTGGGGTCGGCTGGGCCCACAGCGCCGCCACCGCCTCGTTCGTCGACAGGGAGCGCGGTTCCGCGCGGTCCAGGTAGAGGGTGCCGTCGAGGTGGTCCGTCTCGTGCTGCACGATACGGGCCGGCCAGCCGGTGACCACCTCGTCCAGCGCGCGGCCCTGTTCGTCCTCGCCGCGCAGCCGTACCTCGGCGTGCCGGGCCACGACCGCCTGCCAGCCCGGCACGCTCAGGCAGCCCTCGAAGAACGCGGCGCGGGCGGTGCCGACGGGCTCGTACACCGGGTTGACCAGGACACGGAAGGGCTGCGGGACGCGGCCCCGGGCCACGGCGACCTCCTCGGGCACCGGTGCCGGATCCTCGATCACCGCGATCCTCAGCTCCACGCCGACCTGCGGAGCGGCGAGGCCCACGCCGGGAGCGGCGTGCATGGTCAGGCGCAGGGCCTCGATGAAGCGGGCCAGCAGGGTGGGGCCGAGCTGACCGGCGTACGGCTCGGCGCCGTGCCGCAGCACCGGCTGGCCGGCGGCGACGATGGGCAGGGGGCCGCCGGCGGCGAGGAGTTCCTCGACCCGCTCGGCGAGCGGTGCGTGATCACGGGGAGGTGCCATCGCGTCAGAATGCCATGCCCTCCCACCGCCCGCGGCGGCTGCGGAGGTGTCGGCGGCGTGAAGTAGCGTGGGCGACACGCCGACGCCGAAGCGGCGAGTCGGCCGGAGGGGCGGACCGGGGGCGACCCGAGCCACGGGAAGAGGGAGACGGGAGATGGCGCGGGATGACGGCCGGGTCCGGCGGCGCGGCCAGGGCGAACTGGAGGGCCAGGTCCTCGGCGCGCTGCGCGAGGCGGACGGGCCGGTCACCGCGGCCTGGGTGCAGCAGCGCCTCGGCGGCGACCTCGCGTACACCACCGTGGTCACGATCCTCACCCGGCTGCTCGCCAAGGACGTCGTCTCCCGCGAACGCCACGGCCGTTCCTTCCTGTGGACGCCGACGGCGGACGTGGCCCGGCTCGCCGCTCTGCGCATGCGCCGCCTGCTGGACGGCGAGCGGGACCGGGAAGCCGTCCTGGCGAGCTTCGTGACCGCCCTGCCGCCCGGCGACGAACAGGTGCTGAGGGCCCTGCTCGACATCCCGGGCCCGGACGACGGCGGTATGGAGACTGACCGCACATGGGGGTCTTCGTCTTCCTGCCGCTCGTCCTGCCGCTGTCCGCCTGGCCGGTGGCCCGGCTCGCCGAGACGCGGCTGCACCCGCGCACCGCGACCAGGCTGCTGACGGCCGTCGCCGTCGTCATGGCCGGGTGCAGCACCCTGTGCCTGGCCCTGCTCATGGTCGTCGGCACCGCCCAGCTGCCGGGCAATCCGCTCCCGGACGGCTGGTCCGACCCCGAGGTGCGGGCCGCGCTCCCGTACGACGAGGTGGCGGGCCGGGCCGCCATCCCGGCGCTCGCCGTGGTGGCAGCCGCCTGCGCCCGCACGCTGTGGCGGCACCGGCGGGTCACGCGCCGCGCCCGCCGGGCCCTGGCCGCGCTGCCGGGGCCGACGGTCGCGGTACTGCCCGACGGCACGCCCTACGCCTACGCCCTGCCCGGCGGCCCTGGCCGGATCGTCGTCACCACCGCGCTGCTGGCCGGACTCGCCCCCGCCGAACGCCGTGCCCTGTTCGCGCACGAACGCGCCCACCTGGCCGCCCGCCACCACCGCCACCTGCTCGCCGCCCACCTGGCAGCCCGGGCCAACCCCTTCCTGCGCCCGCTGCGCACGGCCGTCGTCTACACGGCCGAGCGGTGGGCGGACGAGGAGGCGGCCCGTGCGGTCGGCGACCGGCGCACGGTCGCCCGCGCCATCGGCAAGGCGGCCCTGCTGTCCACCGGTACTCCGGCGCCGACCCTCGCCGCCCTCGCGGCGACCGGTCCCGTGCCGCGCCGGGTGGCCGCCCTGCTGGCCCCGCCGCCCGCGGCCCGTACCTGGCCGTCCGCCTTCACCGCCGTGGGCCTGGCGGTCTGGGGCGCCGCGGCCGGCGCGCTGGTGTCCGCGATGTCGTCGGCGAACTCCGCCGTCACCCTCTTCGTGACCCTGTGGCAGGCGACCCCGCTGTGACCCCATGCCGAAGGCCCGGCCCCCGACGGGGACCGGGCCCGGGGCGCGGGTCTCACTCCTGCGGGAAGTCGCCCGCGAGCGCCGAGGCGAGCCGCAGATGCCGCTCCGCCTCCTCGTGCCGGGCCTGCCGCTGGAGCGTGCGGCCCAGCATCAGCCGCGCGTAGTGCTCCACCGGGTCGCGCTCGACGATGATCCGCAACTCGGCTTCGGCACGGCGCAGTTGGGCCGAGTGGTAGTAGGCGCGCGCCAGCAGCAGCCGGGGTCCGGTCTGCTCCGGCACCTCCTCGACCAGCCCGGCCAGCACCCGCGCCGCGCTCGCGTAGTCCTTCGCGTCGAAGAACAGCTGCGCGCGCTCCCAGCGCTCGGCGGCGGTTCCGTGGTCGTAGTACGTGGTCTCCACTTGCGTCTCCACTCGTGACCTCCTTCGCCGGCCACAACCGAGCAGAGTTGTTCAATATTCCACTACTTGGCGGCGGGGCAAGAGCGGTCACTCGTCCCCCGCGGTGCCGGAGTCGGTGCACGACCAGGTCGAGGCCGTCGCGCAGCGGCGCCGGAGCACCGCGCGGATCGCTGAGGATGCCGCCGGTCAGCAGGCCGTCAGCAGCAGGGTCGAGGAGTCGGTCGGCCGTGGCCCGGGGTCCGTCGGTTCGAAGAACGTGAGCCGGCCGGCATCGGGGACGGACGCGTCGGCGGGCCGGATGCTCCAGCCGCCCTCGGGCCATGTGAGGCGGACGGTGTGCAGCGGCGCGACCCGGAGACTCCAGAAGGCCCGGGCCGGCGCGGACAGGGCATGGACGAGGAGGGCCTGGACGACGGCCGGTTCGGCGATGACCAGGACGTGCCCCGTCTCGGAGGGCAGGCTGCCGAGCCATTCCCCGGTCCGGTGGCAGAGGTGGCGTACGGTCTCGCCGCCGTGGGGTGCGGCATCCGGATCCGTGCGCCAGACGCTGTATCCGTACGGGTCCTCGGCGACGATGTCGGCCATCGCGCGGCCGCGCCACGTGCCGTGGTCGAGGTCGCGCAGGGCGGGCTCCACCGAGGCCTTCAGGCCGAGGGCGGCGGCGGTCAGCGCGGAGCCGGCCGAAGGCGATCGCACGACGCTGGAGTGGGGAGGAAGCGATGCCAGGGCGGCACTCGCCCGGTGCAGCTCGAGTTCGCTGACCGGCTCGTGGCCGAAGACGTCGTCCGTGGATGTGTCCGCGGGGCGCGCGCACAGAAGTGTCAGCCGGATCGTCATGCTGTCCTCCTCGTCGGGCCGGGCATGTCGTGGGCGATCGCCACGTTGCGCTCTGCCACGTCCTCCAGGGTCGACGCCCCCTCTTGCCGTAGGCATCCGGCAGAGGTCCGGAACGTACCCGCCGAGTGGCTGGAGTCGGCCCCGCCACCTGGGGCGGCCCTGCCGTGCGGAAGCGGGGTGCTCGCCGACGTGGTACGACGGACGGTAATCCGACGATGAGTGGGAGCGCGCGTGATCCGGGTACTGGTGGTCGACGACGAGGCCCTGATCCGTACGGGTTTCAAGTGCATCCTGGACGCCGCGGACGACATCGAGGTCGTGGCGGCGGTTCCCGGCGGGGAGGCGATCCGGACGGCTCGGGAGACCGACCCCGACGTCGTCCTGCTGGACATCCGTATGCCGGACGTGGACGGGCTCTCCGTCCTCGCCGACCTGCGCCGGCTGCGGCCGCCCCCGGTGGTGGCCATGCTCACGACGTTCGACATGGACGAGTACGTGGCGACAGCCCTGCGCCGCGGGGCGGCGGGCTTCCTGCTCAAGGACACCGACCCGGAGCAGCTGCCGTTCCTCGTGCGGTCCCTGGCCGACGGGGGCACCGTGCTGTCGTCCAAGGTCACGCGGACCGTGGTGGACGGATACCTCGAGGCCGGCTGCCAGGAACCCGCCACCCGCGGTCTGGACCGGCTGACCGATCGCGAACGTGGCGTGCTCGTCCTGATCGCCGAGGGACTGTCCAACGCGGACATCGCCGCGCGGATGCACCTGAGCACCGGCACCGTCAAGGACCACGTGAGCGCCATTCTCACCAAGCTGGAGGTCTCGAGCCGCGTCCAGGCGGCCCTGCTCGCCGATCGCGCCGGCCTTCTCAGGCCGCCCCGAGACCTGGAGCCGGGATGATCCCCCGCCGCCTGACCACCGCACTGGGTGATGCCGCCGTCCTCGGCGCGGCACTGCTCGACGTCTTCGTCCACGTGACCTCGGACGAGCCGCTGCGCCTGGCCGTCGCCCTGGCCGCCGCCTGCCTGCTCATGCTGCGCCGGCGCTTTCCGTGGCTCACCTTCCTGCTCACGCTGCCCGCCGTCCTGCTCTCGGACGCGATCTTCGCTTCGCTCGCGGCGCTGTACACGGTGGCCACGGTCACCCGGCGCCGGTTCGTCCTGGCCGTCTGCGCCCTGGCGTACACGCTCAGCGACATGACCTCGTGGTCGCCGTCACCGCAGCTCGAGCTGTGGAGTGCCTCGGCCCTGATCACCCTGGGCTATACCGCGGCGACAGCCGCGGCTCCGGTCTTCCTCGGCCAGCTCGTCCAGGCCCGGCGCGACCTGTCGCTGCGGCTCACCGAGATCTCGCAGGCACGCGACCACGAACGACGGCTGAGCGCGGAGGCCGTTCTGGCCGAGGAGCGCGCACAGCTGGCCCGCGAGATGCACGACGTGGTCTCCCACCAGGTGAGCCTCATCGCGGTGCGGGCCGGGGCCCTGCAGGTCGGCACGCGGGACGCCGAGGTCAAACAGGCCGCGGCCACGATTCGCCGGCTGAGCGTGCAGACACTGGACGAACTGCGGCACATGGTCAACGTGCTGCGCGGCTCGCACAGCCGCCCCACGGAACTGACCCCGCAGCCGTCCCTGAGCGACCTGCGGCGACTGGTCGACGGCAGCGGCATCGACACCGACCTGACCACGGACCTGCCCGGTGACCTTCCGCCGACTCTGCAGCGCGCCGTCTACCGCACCGTCCAGGAAGCGCTGACCAACGTGCGCAAGCACGCCCCCGGGGCCACCGCCACCGTGCTCGCCCGGTACGAGGGCAACGCCATCAGCGTCATGGTCAGCAACACGGCGCCGACCCGTCCCGCCCTGCCCCTGCCCAGCGCCCACTACGGCCTGGTCGCCCTGCGGCAGCGCGCCGCCCTCCTCGGCGGCACCGTCACCGCCGGCCACACCGCCGACGGCGGCTACAGGCTCCGCCTTGACCTCCCGGTCAAGCAGGCGCCGTGACCGGTGCCCCGGCACAGGCCCTCCCGGTCAGGCAGGCGCCGTGACCGGCAGCCGGGCATAGGCCCGTCGATCCCGCTCGGCCGCACCGGTCCCGGTGGCCGGCACGTGTGCCCGGAAAAATACCCCCGGGGGTAATCGTGCTACCGTCGAACACATACCCCGGGGGGTAATTTTTCACCGGAAGGGAGCACCTCGTGTTCTTCATCGACACCATCGAGATCAGCAGGCTGGGCAACCGCAGCTACGTGGCGGGCGGCGAGCGGACGGCGGTGGCGGTCGACCCCCCGCGGGACATCGACCAGGTGATCGAGGCGGCGGCCCGGCGCGGTGTGCGGATATCCCACGTGGTCGAGACGCATGTCCACAACGACTACGTCACCGGCGGTCTCGAGCTGGCCCGGATCACCGGCGCCGCCTACCTGGTGCCGGCCGCAGCCCGGGTGTCGTTCGAGCGGACACCGGTGCACGACGGCGACCGTACGGAGATCGACGCCCCGGCCGGGCTGGCCCTGCGCGCGCTGGCGACTCCCGGCCACACCCCGCATCACACCGCGTACGCGCTGGAGGAGAACGGCAGGGCGGTCGCGGTCTTCACCGGCGGGTCGCTGTTGATCGGCACCGTCGGCCGACCCGACCTGGTCGAGCCGCGGCTGACCGGACACCTAGCCCGCGCCCAGCACGCCTCCGCACACCGGCTGGCCGCCGAACTGCCGGACGACGCGGCGGTGTTGCCCACCCACGGCTTCGGCAGCTTCTGTTCCTCCGGTCAGGTGGAGGGCGGCTCGACCACGGTCGGCGAGGAGAAGGCGTCCAACGCGGCACTCACCCGGGACGTGCACACCTTCGTCGCCGAACTGCTGGCCGGACTGGACGACATTCCCGCGTACTACGCGCACATGGGCCCGGTCAACGCCGCCGGACCCGTGCCCGTCGACCTGACCCCGCCCGCCGTCGCGGACGCCGAGGAGATCGCCGCCCGGCTGGACGCCGGGGAGTGGGTGGTCGACCTGCGCAACCGGGTGGCCTTCGCCGAAGGACACGTCGCGGGTTCTTTCAACTTCGAGGCCGAGGGGCAGCTCGCCACCTACCTGGCCTGGCTGATGCCGTGGCGCAAGCCGGTCACCCTGCTCGCCGAGTCCCCCGGGCAACTCAGGTCCGCGCAGCGCGAGTTGGCGCGGGTCGGGATCGACCGTCCGGCCGCCGCCGCCACCGGGAACCCGGCGCGCTGGGTGCGGGAGGGCGAAGCGCCCGCCTCCTTCCGGCGCGCCACCTTCGCCGACCTCGCGGAGCCCGCCGGCGAGGGCGTCGTCGTGCTGGACGTCCGCCGGGCCTCCGAACGGGCGGCAGGCTTCATCGAGGGCTCGGTCCACATTCCCGTGCACACTCTGCACCGCCGCCTCGACGAGGTGCCCGCAGGGCAGGTGTGGGTGCACTGCGCGGGCGGCATGCGCGCTGCCATCGCCGCCTCCCTGCTCGACGCGGCCGGCCGCCAGGTCGTGGCCGTGGACGACTCCTTCGCCGCGGCCGAGAAGGCCGGGCTCGCCGTACGGACCCCTCGACCGTGAGCGCCACGGACGACCGCCGGACGGGCGACCGATCGCGGCGGCCCGCCGCGCTGTCGCACGCTCTGGGCGGCGAGGCCGTCGGCGTCATGGGCGGCATGCCGGGCCGGCCCGGCGCGGGACCGCCGGTGCGGGACTCGCACGGCGGGAGAGGGGCCGTCGCGTGAGCGCCGTGATACTCGCCCTGGCCGCCGGCGCCGTCGTCGGACTGGCGCTCGGCGCGCTCGGGGGCGGCGGCGGTGTTCTGGCCGTCCCCGCACTGATCTACCTGCTCGGCTTCACGCCGGTCGCGGCCGCCACCGCGAGTCTCGTCATCGTCACCGTCACCTCCGCGACCGCCCTGTCCGCGAACGCCCGCGACGGCCACGTCCGCTGGCGTACGGGGCTGCTGTTCGCCGCGGCCGGGACCGGCCCGGCGATGCTGGGCGGAGCACTCGCCGGGCATCTGCCGGCCGCCCTGCTCACCACCGCTTTCGCCGTGGTCGCGGGCGCCGCCGCGCTGCGCATGCTGCGCCCCCGGACAGCGGCTGAGACCCCCGCGCCGGTGCGACCGGGCCGGGCGGCGGCCGCCGGTGCAGGGCTGGGCGCGGTCACCGGTGTCCTCGGAGTGGGCGGCGGTTTCCTCGCCGTACCGGCACTGGTCGAGGTACTCGGCATGAGGATGCGGACGGCGGTGGGCACCAGCCTGCTGGTCATCACCGTCAACTCGCTCGCGGCACTGGCCATGCGCGCCGGGACGGCCCATGGCCTGGACTGGGGTGCCATGGGCCCGTTCGCCGGAGCGGCGATCCTGGGCGCGTGGGACGGCAGGCGCCTGTCGGCGAAAGTGTCCGGGCGCACGCTTCAGCGGGTCTTCGCTCTGCTCCTGCTGGCCGTGGCCGGCTTCATGCTGGTCGACGTGGTGGCCTGATGCCCGTCGACGCCCTCACGCGAGCGACAGGAAGAGCTTCTCCAGGCGGGCCCGCATCTGCTCGGTGTCCTCACCGTTCTTCGTGCCGGACTCGATGTCCGCCACGCACTGCTGCAGCCCGGTGGCGATGATCGCGAAACCGGCCCGGTCCAGTGCCCGTGAGGCGGCGGCCAGCTGCGTGATGACGTCCTCGCAGTCCCGTCCCTCCTCGATCATCCGGATCACGCCGGAGATCTGGCCCTGCGCACGCCGCAACCGGTTCAGCACGGCTCGCAAAGACGCGCCCTCAAGCTCGAGTTCCACGATCACTCCTCGAAAAATACCCCTAGGGGTACTGTACGTCCCGGTTCGGGACGGCGGCGACCATCAAGGATCACCTCTGCCATGACCACCCCTCTCGCCCTCGACACCGCGCAGGCCCGCGCCCGGCTCCATGAACTCACCGTCATCGACGTGCGCACCCCCGGCGAGTACGCCTCCGGCCACCTTCCCGGTGCCCTCAACATCCCCCTGAACGAGATCCGGCGTGCGCTGCCCGAGATCCGGGTCGCGGCGGAGCGGGGGGAGGTCCTGCTGGTGTGTGCCTCCGGCGCCCGCTCGGAGAGCGCCTGCAAGCTCCTGGCCGGACACGGCATCGCGGCCGCCACCCTCGTGGGCGGCACCACAGGGTGGGCCGCCCAGGCACATGACCTCCACCGGCCCGCGGCCTGCGAGACGCGGGCCGCCTGGAGCATGGAACGGCAGGTCCGCCTCACCGCGGGAGCGGTGGTGCTCAGCGGGCTGCTCCTCGGCCTGCTCGTGCACCCGGCCTTCCAGCTCCTGTCGGCCGGCATCGCGGGAGGCCTCGTCCTCTCCGCCCTCACCGGCACCTGCGGTATGGCGTTCCTCCTGGCCAGGCTGCCGCACAACCGGCCCCGCGCGGCCGACCTCGGCGCCACGCTCGCCGTGCTGCGCGGTCGCACCGGCGAACCGCCCGCCGGGAGCACCGGCCGGCCGCGCGAGGAGGGTGCCTGACCGCGACGGCCGAGGAAAGCGGCGGCCTCCCCCCGCCGGTGGGGCCTCGGCTCGGGGGAGGTGACACGCGACTCGCCGCGGTTCAGTGGCTGTGCCCGGAACCCTTCCCGGGCATCGGGGAGGCCGTTTCAGGGGCGGCCGGCCGCTGCGCCGGCCCGCCCGCTTCGACGGTGAACGCGGCGGTGTGTACCTCGCCGCCGTGCTTGAAGTCCAGGAACAGCCGGTAGGCGCCGGTGCTGGGCGCCGTGGCCGTGAACGAGATGTCCGGCCCCGCCTCGGTCGTTCCGTCGCCGGGCTCGCCGTTGGGGTGTACGTGCAGGTAGGCGAGGTCTGTCGAGCGCAGGGCCACCAGATGGCCGTAGGCGCCGAGGTAGGGCTCAAGGTCCCGTACCGGCGTGCCGTTCCTGCGCACGGTCAGCGTCAGCTCGCTGCTCCCGGCCGGTTCCGGGCGGCCGCGGAGGCTCACCTCGTACCCGTCGGTCTCGGCCGTGGTGCGGGGAGCGGGGAGCGGGGCGGGCTCGTACGTCCCCGACGCGCTCAGATCGGCCCCGAGGGTGATCCCTTCGCCGCCGAGGGGCGTGAAATCGGCGAAGACCCGGTACGCCCCGGCCTCGGGCAGCGTCACGGGCGCGGACCAGGTGCCGTCGGCGGCGCGGGTGGGGTGCAGGTGGCGGTAGACGGTCAGGTCGCGCGAGGCGATGATCAGGTGCAGCTCTTTGGTGTGCTCCTGCTGGTAGGCGGTGAGCGCGCGCCCGGTCGCCTCCCGCACGAGCGCGAACCGCAGGTCGGTCGTCTTTCCCGCCTCGACGGTCGGGGTCTTCAGGTCGAGGGTGTAGCCCGCGTCGGATGTCCGGAGCCCTCCGGGAGGTGCCTCTGATCCGCGGCTTGCGGCGCGGTGTCCGTCGTGCGAGGCGTCGGCGTGCTTCTCGTGCGCCGTGCGCTCGGTCGCCGGGGAGATCCCGCCGACACCGCTGCCCACGCCGTAGGCGGTGCCGAACGTGGCGGCGAGCGCCGCGGCGAAGGCGGTGATCCTCAGTCCGGTGTTCATGGCCGCTCCTTGTCTCATGGCTGCCCAGGGCGGGCTCGACGCACTTCAACATACCCCTGGGGGGTATGAAGTCAAGTCGTGGACCGCCTTGCGCCACATACGGGTGGGGGGTATACATGGAGCCGCCGCCGGATACCCCCTCCAGGTATCCGGGACCGATGTGAGCCGCGAGGAGCAGTAGATGACCACCACCACACCCGGTGCCGCCGAGGTCGAACTCGCCATCGGCGGCATGACCTGCGCCTCATGCGCCGCCCGTGTCGAGAAGAAGCTCAACCGCATGGACGGTGTAGAGGCCACCGTCAACTACGCCACCGAGAAGGCCAAGGTCACCTACCGCGAGGACATCGCGGTCGCCGACCTGATCGCCACCGTCGAAGCCACCGGCTACACGGCGCGCGAGCCCGAACCCGTCCGCGCCGAGCCGACGCCCGCCGGCAGCCCCGCCGGGCAGGAGGCCGACGAACTGCGGCCGCTGCGGCAGCGGTTGACCACCGCGGCGCTCCTGGCGGTGCCGGTGATCGTGATGGCGATGGTGCCGGCGCTGCAGTTCGAGTACTGGCAGTGGCTGTCACTGACGCTGGCCGCGCCCGTGGTGACGTACGCTGCCTGGCCCTTCCACAAGGCTGCCTGGACCAACGCCCGGCACGGCGCCGCGACCATGGACACGCTGATATCGGTCGGTACGTCGGCCGCGTTCCTGTGGTCGCTGTGGGCGCTGTTCCTCGGAACGGCCGGTACGCCGGGCATGAGGCACCCCTTCGAGCTGACCATCGCCCGTAGCGACGGCGCCGGGAACATCTACCTGGAGGCCGCGGCCGGCGTGACCGCTTTCATCCTGGCCGGCCGGTACTTCGAGGCCCGGTCGAAGCGGAAGGCGGGCGCGGCGCTCAAGGCCCTGCTGGAACTGGGCGCCAAGGAGGTCACCGTGCTTCGCGGCGGCCGCGAGGACCGGGTGCCCGTCGCCGAGCTGAAGGTCGGCGACCGCTTCCTGGTCCGCCCCGGTGAGAAGATCGCCACCGACGGGACGGTCGTCGAGGGCTCCTCCGCCGTGGACGCCTCGATGCTCACCGGGGAGTCCGTCCCCGTCGAGGTCGGTGCGGGAGATGCCGTCACCGGAGCCACCCTGAACGCCGGCGGACGACTGGTTGTGGAGGCCACCCGGATCGGCGCCGACACCCAGCTCGCCCGGATGGCGAAGCTGGTGGAGGACGCGCAGAACGGCAAGGCCGCCGCGCAGCGTCTCGCCGACAGGATCTCCGGCGTGTTCGTCCCCGTCGTGATCGCCCTGGCCATCGGCACCCTGGGCTTCTGGCTCGGCAACGGCGCCGGTCCGACCGCCGCGTTCACCGCCGCGGTCGCCGTCCTGATCATCGCGTGCCCGTGCGCCCTGGGGCTGGCCACGCCGACCGCGCTGATGGTCGGCACCGGGCGCGGCGCGCAACTCGGCATCCTCATCAAGGGGCCTGAGGTGCTGGAGAGCACCCGCGAGGCCGACACCATCGTCCTGGACAAGACGGGCACCGTCACGACCGGTCGGATGACCCTGCTGGCCGTGCACACGGCCGAGGGCACGGACGAGACGGACGTCCTGCGCCTGGCCGGTGCCCTGGAGCACTCCTCCGAGCACCCGATCGCCCGGGCCGTCGCCGCCGGAGCGGCCGACCGCGTCGGCGCGCTGCCGATCCCGGAGGACTTCGCCAACGTGCCCGGTCTCGGTGTCCAGGGCGTCGTGGACGGACACGCCGTCCTCGTGGGTCGCGAGCAGCTGCTCGCCCTGGGGGTCCCCCCGCTCGGGCGAAGCGGGGAGCGGGGGAGGGCCCTGTCCCTGCCGGCCGGCCTGCGACGCGCCAAGGAGGGCGCCGAAGCCGCCGGACGCACGGCCATTGCGGTCGCCTGGGACGGCGAGGTCCGCGCGGTCCTCGAAGTCGCCGACGCAGTCAAGGAGACGAGCCCCGAAGCCGTCCGTCGGCTGCGCGCCCTCGGACTGACCCCGATCCTCCTGACCGGCGACAACCGGGCCGTGGCGGAAGCGGTGGCCGCCGAGGTGGGCATCGCCCCCGAGCAGGTGATCGCCGAAGTCCTGCCGCAGGACAAGGTGGACGTCGTCAAGCGCCTTCAGGGCGAGGGGCGATCGGTCGCCATGGTCGGTGACGGTGTCAACGACGCCGCGGCTCTGGCGCAGGCCGACCTGGGCCTCGCCATGGGCACCGGCACGGACGCCGCGATCGAGGCCGGTGACCTGACCCTGGTGCGCGGGGACCTCCGCGTCGCCGCCGACGCGATCCGGCTCGCACGCAAGACCCTGGGCACCATCCGGTCCAATCTGTTCTGGGCCTTCGCGTACAACGTCGCCGCCCTGCCGCTCGCCGCGGCCGGACTGCTCAACCCGATGATCGCGGGCGCCGCGATGGCCTTCTCCTCGGTCTTCGTGGTCGGCAACAGCCTGCGGCTGCGCCGCTTCCGCGCCGCCGACCAGTGAGCGCTCGCCCGAGCGGTGCATGGTCGCGCAGGTCAGCGCGCGGGCGGACAGGCTTCCGGCGGGCCGACCACCCGTCCGCCCCGCCGGAACCGCCCGCCCCCTGCGGTCGTCTTGTGCGCTGACTGTGTACGCAGCGGGGATGTGGGGGGACGTCGTGACGCGGAACGTGACGAAGGCCGGTCTCATGGCGGTGGCCATGGCGACCGTGCTCGGGGCCTCGGCCTGCGGCGGGGAAGCCGGCGCGGCGGCCGAGGGGAGCGGCGGGAAGCCCCCCGCGCACGGGAGGGGGGAGTCCGTGGCGGCCTCCGGTGACGGGGCGTCGTCCGGCTCGGCGCCGACGTCCTCCGGCACCGTGGGGAAGTTGTCCGGGGTCGCGCGGACCGCGGCGTCGCCCGTCACCCGGCACGTGCCGTGGAACCTGGACGTTCTGGATCAGCGGTCGCGGCCGCTGAACGGGAAGTTCACCACCACCGCCACGGGCAAGGGCGTTCACGTCTACGTGATCGACACCGGGATGGACACCGCCCACAAGGAGTTCGGCGGACGCGCCCGCCTCGGCGCCGACTTCGTGGGCCCGAAGGACTCCGGTGACTGCTTCAGCGAGGACGGGCTCGGCCACGGAACGTTCGTCGCGGGCATCATCGGCGGGGCGAGGTACGGGGTGGCGCCCAAGGCGGAACTCGTCCGCGTCCAGGGCATCCTGTGCGAGAGCGAGGGCGGCGGCTCCCCGGCGGCGGCCGAGGCGGCCTTGGTGAAGTCGGTCAAGTGGGTCACCGCGCACGCGCAGAAGCCCGCGGTGGTGAACATGTCCCTCAACCTCGACCACCGGTCGGCGGCCCTGGAGTCCGCCGTGAAGAAGATGGTCGACGCGGGGATCCCGACGGTGGTGTCGGCGGGCAACTTCCATGACGACGCCTGCAAGCACTCTCCGGCCGGCGTCCCCGGCACCATCGTCGTGGCGGCCTCCACCTCGAACGACCGCGCGTGGAGCGACGGCGGCTCCTACGGGTCGGGCTACGGACGGTGCGTGGACCTGTACGCCCCCGGCCAGAAGGTGACCGCCGCCCTCGCCGGCGGCGGTACGGCCACGGAGGACGGCGGCGCGACGTCCTGGGCCGCCCCGCACGCCACCGGCGTGATCGCGCTGTACCTGTCGGCACACCCCCACGCCACGGCCAAGGAGGTCCACGTCTGGCTCGACCACACGGCCACCCGCGGCGTCGTGCGCGGCGTCCGCTCCGACACTCCCAACCGGCTGCTCAACACCGGCGGTCTCTGACCTGCCCCGGCCCGGCCCGCTCAGCCACTCCTGGATCGCGCTCCCGCTCGCGCTCCTCGGCGGAGGCGCCGGCTCCCTCGCCAACGCCTCGGCGATCAACATGGCCGGCCCCACGGGAGACGGCCGGCGACGCCGCCGCCCTGGAGGTGACCTCCTAGGAACTCGGCAGCGTCCTCGGCGTCGCCGTCCGCACCGCGCCTCCCACCCCCGGGGCGCGTGCGTCGGCCAGGGTGGTGGCGAGCGACTGCCAGACGTGGGTGGCCAGGTCGAGATGGCGGGCGTCGGTCGCCTGCTGGCCGAGGCGGCGCAGGGCCGCGATGCCGTCGTCGGTGCGGCCCTCCAGAATCATCAACCGGCCCTCGAGCACGGCCAGCCGTACCCGGTCCCGGTAGGGCAGCCGGAGGTCCCCGCCCGACGGCAGGGCACGGCACAGCTCCCGGGCGTCGTCCACTCTGCCCTCCTGGAAGGCGAGATGGGCACGCAGGGCGTGCAGCTCCTGCAACTGCGGCGGCGTACCGATCAGTTCCAGGACGACAGCGGCCTCGCTCAGCCACCGGCCGGCGGCCTCGACACGCGGGGGTGACATCTGGAGCGCGACGGCCGCCGCGGCCGTACGCAGCCTCGTCCACAGGGTGAGGTCGTCGTTGCCCCGGAGCAGGGCGAGGGCGGCCTCCAGCCGGGAGTGGGCGGTGGCGGGGTCCCCCTGGCGGTCGCTGACCACGGACGCCGTCCACAGCGCCTCGGCCGCCTGCGGGGGAGCGGCGGCGGTCAGCAGGTCCCGCTCCATCTCCCGGACATGACGGTCCGCCGCGTCCCATCGCCCCAGCTCGGTCTCGACGCCGGTCAGCACCGTCAGCGCGGCCAAGGTGTCCGCCGCCGGCAGACGGTCACCGCGCGCGACGGCGAGCGCGGTGACGGCGGCCGGCTCGGCGGCCCGCAGGTCACCGAGGGCGCACAGGCAGCGGGCGTAGTGCACATGGGACCGTACCCGTAGCTCCGGAGCCGCGATCACCTCGCTCAGTTCGACGAGTTCCAGAAGGTGGCCGCGCTCGCGCTCGTAGTCCCCGTGGCCGTTGCAGATGCGGGCGAGGAGCCAGACCGCCTGCCACCGGCCGGCGGGATCCTCGTGCTGGTCCTCCCGGACGGCCTGCAGCAGGACTTCGGCGCTGTCCGTGCCGGCGGGTGCCGAGGCGACGGTGGCGAGCACATGGCTCAGGCAGCCACCGGGACGCGGCTCGGTCAACACGGAGACCTCCACACCCAGTTGCTGCGCGAGATAGCTGACGACACGTCCGTTGGGCCGGCGTTCGCCCGACTCCAGGCGGGAGAGGTATCCCGTGGACATGCCGTCGCCGACGACTGCCGCCTGGCTCAGGCCTCGCTCCAGCCTGAGCTTTCTCAGCTGCCGGCCGAAGTGCGGCTGCTCAAGCATTTCGCCCTCTGATCCCCTGAGGTCCTTTTTAGTCTTCCGCATGCCCCGTGTTCCCGAGGCCACGTCCGGAAGTTGCCCACACTTTAGGGAGACCTGGCAATGGCGGCAACGTAGTTACGGGCCCGAGATTTCCCCTGTCATTTGCCTTGTTTTGCCCACGCGTTGTCCTCCTGATCAGGCGCACGCGGAACGTGTGGCTGAAAAGGGTGCTTGGCCAGAACCGTTGGCAATCCGGCCACCCCGGTAGGCAAACACTTGCCAGCCGGGTTGTCCGACCCATAGCCTCCAAGGTGCCGGCCTGATGCGATTTGACCCTCGTCCGCAGGAGGTTTTTCGTGCGCATTGGTGTGCCCCAGGGCTCGCTGCGATGTTCATCGACCGTGCGCACGGCACCGGTTGCCGGATCCTTCGGCTGAGCCTGTGGCCCCGGGCCGTTCTGACAACGTTGTTCCGTCCTGGCGTCACCAGCCGTGGTCGGCCGCCGATCCGGCACGCCCAGGCGCTCAATCCGCTCCCTTGTGCCGATGGACCGGACGGGGAGCGGTTCATCACACCCCCCATGTGCAAAGGGAATGACGGTATGTCCGTGGCGACCACCAACATCACCGCCTCGTCCACCGCCGACGCGCACGCCGATTCCGCGTTACCGACCGGGCGCACGGCTGTCGACGGCAGCCGCCGCACCTACACGGCCCACGCGGCCCCGGACGTGACCATCACGGCCGCCGAAGCGGAGTTCGCCAAGCAGTTCGGCTCGAGCCCCGGCGAGATATGCGGCCGACAGCTGTGCGAACTCGTCCAGGCGGGCCCACCCGCACGCCTGCGACACCGGTTCGCCGACCTGTGCGAGGGCCGCACGAGCAGGTTCACGGAGCGGGTGACCGGCCGGCACCCCACCGGCCGTGCCTTCTCCGCCGTCATGACGGCCACCGCGGTCACCGGCCCTGACGGCCCGGCCGGGCTTGTCATCCTGCTCCGCCCCATCGGCGGGCAGGACCTGCCCCGTTCCGGCGAACCGACGCTCAGCGAACTCGACGCCCGCGTCCTCGAAGGAGTGGCGGGCGGCGCGTCGACCGTACAGCTGGCCGGCCGTGTCTATCTGAGCCGTCAGGGCGTCGAGTACCGCGTGGGCCTGCTGCTGCGCCGCTTCGACGCCCCCAACCGCCCCGCCCTCGTGGCGCGCGCCCACGCGATGGGCCTGTTCGCGCCGGGACAGTGGCCCCCGCGGGTGCTGCCGGACTTCATCGAATAGCGGTCGCGGTCCCTGACGGCCGTCGGCGGCGGTCCACCCCGCCGCCGGCCGCCACGCCGGGCGCGACTACGCGGCCGAGGGCTGCCAGGCCTCCCGGAAGCGCAGCCGGGCGCGGTGCAGCCGGGACCGTACGGTGCCCACCGGCAGCGACAGGACCCGGGCCATCTCCTCCTCGTTGAGGCCGTAGGCGCGCAGGGTGAGGACCTGCCGGTGGGACGCCGACAGCCGGTCCAGTACGTCGGTGATGTGCACGGCATCCAGCGGATTCGCCTCCTGACCCGACTCGACCCGCAGATACGTGCCCTCCGTACCGGTGCGCTTCGCGGTCCGCACGGCCTCACGGACCGTCACCGACCGCACCCAGCCGTAGAACGCGGTCGGCTCACGCAGGGTGCGCAGTCCCCGGTAGACGGCGAGGAGGGCCTCCTGGGTGGCGTCGGCACCGTCGTCGTGCGTGATGGACCGGCACAGCCGGGCGACGTACGGGGTGATCCCGGTCAGCAGCTGGTTCATGGCCTGCTCGTCGCCCGCCTGGGCTCGGGGCAGCAGCGCCAGGGGAGTGGGTATGTCGCTGACGGTCTTCATGTCGGCGGGGGGCTCCTTACAGTGGCCGGTGTGTGCGGTGCGGTGAGCCGGGCGGGGGCGGGCTCAGCCCGCCTGTGCGGGAGCGGGCCCGGCGGTCTCGGCGAAGGCGAGCAGCGCCTCGCGGACCTCGTCGCGGAAGGCATCGACGAACGAGGCGCTGAAACAGGCCGTGAAGTGGGGGAACTCGACGGCGAGCCGCCCCTCGAAGGAGACGACGCAGGCCATCACGGGACTGCGGCCCGCCTGCGGGAAGTACTGCTCGCGGGCCGGCACCAGCCGGACGTCGGTGGCCTGCAGTCCTTCGGGCAGCCGCGGGCCGGGCACGACGCCCATGTTGGTGGCGATCACCGTCGCCAGCTGCAACGCCGGGTTGCGCGGTATCTCGGGCGTGATCCGCATCTCGTGGTGCGGGCCCGCGCCCGCGACGAAGTCGCTCAGCCGGGCGTGGAGGGTACGGGCCAGCGCGGTGCGGTCCGTCCGAGGGGTGACGTCCAGGGTCTGCAGATGGGTGGTGACGGCGGGCACCATGACCAGCGCGGGCAGCGGCGGTGACAGGCGGGACCGCAGGTCGACGGGGGACAGGCAGCCGAGGGTGCGCGGCTCGTCGCCGGGCAGCCGCCGGCGCGCCGCCGCGAGCAGCGCCGCGCTGACCACGGCGTGCACGGAGACGCCCGCCCGGCGCGCGGCACCGCGCAACCGGTCGGTGCGCTCCTGGTCGAGCGTCAGCCGGGACACCTCGATCCGGCCCTCGCCGGCCGGATCCCCGGCGTCGTAGGCGACCAGCTCCACCGGGTGCTGCCGCGCCTCCGCGACGCGCCGCTCCAGATACGCGGAGGTCTCCGCCCCGTCGGCGGCGGGCAGCAGCCGGCTGACCGGCTCGGGCCAGTCGGTCGCCGCACCGGACAGGACGGCCACGCCGCCCTCGACCAGGGCGCGGTAACGGTCCCAGATCTCGTGGTGCAGCGCGATACTGCTGTGCCCGTCCGTGATGGTGTGGTCCACCGAGAGGACGAACAGATGACGGTCGCCCCCGGGCGCGCTGACCAGGACCGCCCGGCTGACCGGAGCGCCGATGGGCAGCGGCGTGTTCAGCTCCGTCGCGTAGGCGTCCTGCTCCTCGCCGGTCCGGACGGTCAGCCGCGGCCGCTCGGCCTCGTCCAGCAGGCGCAGGGCGAACCCTTCGCCGTGCGGCACGATGCGGGTGCGCAGCGACGGGTGCGCCTGTGTGACCGCGTCGAAAGCGGCCGACAGCGCCCCGACGTCGACGCGGCCCCGCAGGGTGCTGGAGAGCACCGCTCGGCTTCGCTGCCCGACATACAGCGTCTCCACCGGACACAACGCACGGTGCATGACCTCGGTTCCCATTCCGTCCGCCCATTTCTGGAACCCGCGGTCACTGACCGTCCGTCAACACCGCGGGTTCGGCTCAACGTCCTCTCGAGAGTGCATTGCCGGCCCCGGGCGAATCCACCGGATGAGGCGCGCCGGGGGGAACTCGCGGAATTTCCCTAAAGCTTGTCGTGTCGGCCGCTATCCCGGCGCCCGCGTTCTTCAGGGAAACACCTGAATTCCCCTCCGGCGTGCCGGGCCGGGCTTGACCGGGCTCTCGCCGCTGCCCCACCGTGAGGAACTCGTGAACCGGCGGCGGGCCGCGATATGGCCACGCCCTCGGCGTGCGACCGCATCCGGCCGATGGGCCCAGGCCGCACCCCCTGTCCGACCGGCCGGGCCCGTCCCGGCCGGGTCATTACGGCTTGCCACGTGAGGGTTGTGCTATGTCACTCCACGAGGAGTCACTCCCCGAGGACGAACGTCTCCCCCTGTCCGGAGCGCAGGAGGGCCTGTGGTACGCGCAGCGGCTGGCACCCGACAGCGCCGCGTACAACACCGCGGAGGCGGTGGAGATCCACGGACCCCTCGACACCGGTGTGTTCGAGACCGCGCTGCGCCGGGCCGTCGGCGAGGCCGGGACCTTCGCGCTGCGCTTTTTCGACACCGACGACGGCCCCCGCTGCCACCCGGCCGCGGACGCCGACGACTGGCCGCTGCACCGGGTCGACGTCAGCGACGCCGCCGACCCGGAGGCCGCGGCCTGGGAGCGGATCCGCGCCGACCTCGTGACCGAGGTGGACTGCGACAAGGACCCGCTGTTCGCGCACACCCTGCTCACCCTCGCCGCCGACCGGCACATCTGGCTGCTGAGGGCCCATCACATCCTGCTCGACGGCTACAGCTACAAGCTTCTGGGCCGCCGCCTCGCCGACGTCTACAACGCGCTGACCGAGGGACGCGAACCCGGCCCCGCCGGCTTCCCGCCCGCGAGCCGGCTCCAGACCGAGGAGGCGGCCTACCTCGCCTCCGAGCGCTGTGCCCGCGACCGCGCACACTGGACGGACCGGCTGTCCGGACTGCCCGAACCGGCCCGGCTCACCGGCCGTACGGCGGCACCGCGCGCCCCGTTCCTGCGCCGGACCGCGGACATCGACACGGCCGACGCGCAGGCCCTGTCCGCCGCGGCGACCCGCCTCGACGTCACCCGCACCGACCTGCTGACCGCCGCGGTCGCCGCCTACCTGCACCGCATGACCGGCGCCGACGACCTCGTCCTCGGCATGGCCACGATGAGCCGGCTCGGCAGCGCCGCCCTGCGCACCCCGGGCACCGCCTCCGACGTCCTGCCGCTGCGCGTGAGCGCCGAACCCGGCACCCCCGTCGCCGACTTCGCGCGCGCGGTGGCCGCGGAACTCGCGGCACTGCGCCGCCACCAGCAGTACCGGGGCGAGTTCATCCGCCGGGACCTCGGACTGCTGGGCACCGGGCGGCGGCTGTACGGCCCGGTGCTGAACATCGTCCCGTTCACCGAGGACCTGAACTTCGGCAACAGCGCTGCCACATGGCACCACCTCTCCGGCGGCGCCGTCGACGACCTGCAGATCAGCGTCCGGCCCGGCACCCGGCCCGGCGGCCTCTGGCTGGCCTTCGACGCCAACCCCGCCCTGTACGACGCGGACGAACTCGCCCTCCACCGCGACCGGTTCCTCACCCTGCTGCGGCAGCTCACGCAGGCGGCGCCCACCACCCCGCTCGGCGGCCTCGACCTGCTGCTGCCCGGCGAGCACCCGGGTCGGTCGCCGGTGCGGGACTTCCCCGTCACCGCCACGCTCACCGAGCTGTTCGAGCGCCGGGCGCACGCCCGGCCCGACCGCATCGCGGTGACGCACGAGGGGGAACGGCTCACCTACGGCGAACTCGACGCCGAGGCCAACCGGCTGGCCCGCCTGCTGGCCGAGCGCGGCGCGGGACCGGGCCGGGTGGTGGCGCTCGCGCTGCACCGGAGCCTCAGGCTGCTGCCCGCCCTGCTGGCGGTCCTCAAGACCGGCGCCGCCTACCTGCCGATGGACCCCGGTCATCCCGCCGAGCGCCTGCGCCTGGTCATGGAGGACGCGGCCCCCGTCCTCCTCGTCACCGAGACCGCCCTCGCCGAACAGCTCCACGGCGATGTCCCCGCCGTCCTCCTGGACGACCCGGCCGTCACCGCCGACCTCGCCGCACGGCCGGCCGACGCCCTGACCGACGCCGACCGCACCGGCCCGACGAGCCCCGCGGACATCGCCTACATCATCCACACCTCCGGCTCCACCGGCCGCCCCAAAGGCGTGCCCGTGCCGCACGCGAACGTGGTCCGGCTCTTCGCCGCCACCGCCGAGCACTTCGGCTTCGGCGCCGACGACGTCTGGACCCTGTTCCACTCCTACGCCTTCGACTTCTCCGTGTGGGAGATCTGGGGCGCCCTCCTGCACGGCGGCCGGCTCGTCGTCGTACCGTACGCCGTCAGCCGCTCCCCGCGGGACTTCCTGCGGCTCCTGCTCGACGAGGGCGTGACCGTCCTCAACCAGACACCGTCCGCCTTCGAACAGCTGATGGACGCCGACGAGGCGCGGCCCACCGGCGCGCCGGTGGGCGCGCTGCGGTACGTCGTCTTCGGCGGGGAGGCCCTGCGCCCGCAACGGCTGCGCCCGTGGGCGGCCCGGCACGGCCTGGACCGCCCGGCCCTGGTGAACATGTACGGCATCACCGAGACCACCGTGCACGTCACCCACCACCGCATCACCCGGGCCGACCTGGAGGACCCGCGCCGTGGCAGTGTCATCGGCACGCCCCTGGCCGACCTGCGGGTCCACCTGCTGGACCGGGCCGGCCGGCCCGTGCCGCCGGGCGCCGTCGGCGAGATGTACGTCGCCGGCGCGGGCGTCGCGGCCGGCTATCTGCACCGCCCCGAGCTGACCGCCGAGCGGTTCCTCGACGACCCCTTCGGCCCGCCCGGCAGCCGCATGTACCGCTCCGGCGACCTGGCCCGGCGCCGCGCCGACGGCACCCTCGACTACCTCGGCCGCGCCGACCAGCAGGTCCAGCTGCGCGGCTTCCGCGTCGAACCCGGTGAGATCGAGGCCGTCCTCGCCCGCCACCCGGGAGTCTCCCGGGCCGCCGTCGTCGTACGCCGGGCCGACAACGGCGCCCAGCAGCTCGTCGCCTACACGGTGGCCGCGGCCGGCCGGGCCCCGAGCCCCGCCGAGCTGCGCGCCCATGCCGCGGCGCAGCTGCCCGACCACATGGTCCCGGCGGCCTGCGTGCCCGTCGACGCGCTCCCGCTGACCGCCAACGGCAAGCTCGACACCGACGCCCTGCCCGCGCCCGACTTCACCGGGGCGGCGGCGGGCCGACGACCCGTCTCCGCCGGACAGACGCTGCTGTGCGGCCTGTTCGAGGACGTGCTGAAGCTGCCCCGGGACACGGTCGGCGTGGACGCCAACTTCTTCGACCTGGGCGGCGACTCGCTGCTCGCCACCCGGCTGCTGGCCCGCCTGCGGCACGAGACCGGCGCCGAGGTTCCCATCTCCGCCCTGTTCACGGGGCCGACGCCCGCCGCCCTGGCCCAGCTGGTGGACGACGGGCCCGGCACCGCCCCCGCGCGCCCCGTCCTCGGCGCGGCGGACCGCCCGGAGCGCCTCCCGCTGTCGTACGCCCAGGAACGCATGTGGTTCCTCAACCGGCTCGACGACTCGACCGCCACGTACAACATCCCGCTGGCCGTGCCGCTCGGCTCCGGCACCGACAGCGAGGCCCTGCGCGCCGCACTGGGCGACCTCGCCGACCGGCACGAGAGCCTGCGCACGGTGTTCGCCGAGCGCGACGGCGCGCCGTACCAGCGGATCCTGCCGCCCGGAGAGCTGCGCCCCGGACTGCGCCGCGTCGACTGCCCGCCCCAGGAGATCGCCGCGCACGTCGCCGTCGCCTCCCGGCACCGCTTCGACCTCACCGCCGAAAGCCCCCTGCAGGCCTGGCTCTTCGGGGCCGGTGAGGAGCAGACACTGCTGCTGGTCCTGCACCACGGCGCGGCCGACGGCTGGTCGCTGCGCCCCCTCGCCGACGACCTGGGCGCGGCCTACGCGGCGCGCCGCGCGGGCACCGCGCCGGCCTGGGACATGCTCCCGGCCCAGTACGCCGACTACGCCCTCTGGCAGCGCGCCCTGCTCGCCCCCGCGCCGGACGGCACCGGGCGCGCCGAGCGGCTGACCGCGCACTGGCGCGAGGCACTGGCCGGACTGCCGCAGGAGTGCACCCTGCCCGGCGACCGGCCGCGCCCCCCGGCACCGCGCGGCGGCGCCCACGTCACCCAGCACGTGGACGCGGCCCTCCACCGCCGCCTCACCGGCCTCGCCGAACGTGAGGGCGCCAGCCTCTTCATGGTGCTGCACGCCGCCGTCGGCGCCCTGCTCACCCGCTGCGGCGCCGGAGAGGACATCGTCCTCGGCACCCCCGTCGCCGGACGCTCGGAACCCGGCCTCGACGACCTGATCGGCCTGATCACGAACACCCTCGTGCTGCGCGCCGACACCTCCGGCGACCCCTCCTTCCGCGAACTGCTGGCCCGGGTCCGCCCACGCGACCTGGCCGCCCTGGACCACCAGGACCTGCCCTTCGACCGGCTGGTGGACGAACTCAACCCGCCCCGCGTGCCCGGCCGTCACCCGCTGTTCCAGGTCATGCTGGCCCTGCAGAACAACGAGCCCGCCGTGCTCCGCCTCGACGGACGCGAGGTGCCGCTGCGGCCCACCGCCACCGGCACCGCCAAGTTCGACCTCTTCGTCGACGTCCTCGAACGGCACACCCCGGACGGCACCCCGGACGGCCTCGACCTGCACATCGAGTACGCCACCGACCTCTACGACACCGCCACGGCCGAGGAGTTCGCCCGCTGCCTGGGCCGGCTGCTGGACACCGTGTGCGCCGGCCCCGACGTGCGGCTCGGCGAGCTTCCCGCGCCGGGCCCGCGCACGCCCGCCGAGGCCCCCGTGGCCGACGCCGCCGGACTGGAGGACACGGCGCTGTCCGTGCCCGGCATCCGTGACGCCGTCGCGCTGCCCGCGGCCGACGGTGGTGCACCGCGGCTGTTCGTGGTGCCGGGCCGCGCGGAGGCCACCGAAGGCGTCGAACGGATCCTGGAGCGCACCGGTGCCGAAACCGTCCGCGTCACCGCGGTCAGCGCGCTGCCCCGCACCCCCGACGGCACCCTCGACCCGGCCGCCCTCGCCGCCCTGCCGCCGGTCGACCGGGCCGCCGCCGTGGCCTGGCAGCAGCGGCTCACCCGCGTCGCGGGCGTCGGCGCGGCCGACGTCCTCGTGGAGAACACCCCGCAGGAACTGGGCCGCCGGCACGCCGGGCCGCCGCGCCGCACCGCCGAGGCCGCGCCGGAGGCGAGCGCCCGTACGGCAGCCGGCACGAAACCGGCCCTGAGCGAGGGTCCGGAGCTGACCGAACCGTCCGTGACCGGCTGGACCGAGGCCCTGCTGCGCGCCGCCGAGCGTGGCCGGGGCGACATCGTGCACGTACACCCCGACGGCAGCGAGACACGCCGCGACTACGCCTCCCTCGTCCCCGAGGCCTCGCGGGTCCTGGCCGGGCTCAGGCGGGCCGGACTGCGCCCCGGCGACCAGGTGATCCTCCAGTGCGACGACGGTGAGGACTTCCTCGCCGTGCTGTGGGGCTGCATCCTCGGCGGCTTCGTCGCCGTCCCGCTGACCGTGCCCGCCTCCTACGGCACCCCCTCGGCCGCGCTCACCAAACTCGAGGGCATCTGGCGGATGCTGGGCCGGCCCTGGATGGTGTGCTCGCCCGGACTCGAGGCCGCACTGCGCGACCTGGCGGACCGGCAGGACTGGCCCGGCCTGCGGCTGACGACGGCCGACGCGCTCCGCGACGCACCCGAGGACCGCGACTGGTACGCCGCCGAGCCGGACGACCTCATCCTGATGCTCATGACCTCCGGCAGCACCGGTCTGCCCAAGGCCGTACGGCTGACCCACCGCAACGTGCTCACCCGGTCCGCCGCCGCCGAGGCCATGAACGGACTCGGCGAGGACGACGTCACCCTGAACTGGATCCCGCTGGACCACGTCACCGGCGTGGTCATGTTCCACCTGCGGGACGTCTACCTGGGCTGCCGGCAGATCCACGCGCCCACCTCCTGGATCCTCCAGGAGCCGCTGCGCTGGATGGACCTCGCCCACCGGCACCGGGTCACCGTCACCTGGGCCCCGAACTTCGCCTTCGGGCTCCTGGCCGAACAGGCCCACCGCTTCCAGGACCGGGAGTGGGACCTGACCCCGATGAAGCTGGTGATGAACGCCGGCGAGGTCGTCGTGGCCGCGGGCGCCCGCGGCTTCCTGCACGCCCTCGCCCCCTTCGGGCTGCCGCAGGACGTGATGCACCCCGGCTGGGGCATGTCGGAGACCTGCTCGGTGGTCACCGACGCGGTGCTGCCGGCCGAGGCGCCGGGCACCGACGAGACGTTCGTCAGCTGCGGCCTGCCCTACCCCGGCTTCGCCATGCGGATCGTCGGCGAGGACACCCGCCTGCTCGCCGAGGGCGACGTCGGCCGGCTGCAGGTCCGCGGCACCTCCGTGACCGGCGGCTACCACGACAACCCGGCGGCCAACGCCGAGGCGTTCACCGACGACGGCTGGTTCGACACCGGCGACCTGGCGTTCCTGCGCGACGGCGAGCTCTACATCACCGGCCGTGCCAAGGACGTCATCATCGTCAACGGCGTCAACCACTACAGCCACGAGATCGAGGCCTGCGTCGAACAACTGCCCGGCGTCGTCCGCAGCTTCACCGCTGCCTGCGCGGTCCGCTCCGACCCGTCCGCGACCACCGACGAACTCGCCCTGTTCGTCCACCTCGCCCCCGGACCCGACCGCGCCGCCGCACTGCGGGAGATCGCCGGCAAGGTGACCCGGGAGATCGGCGTCAGCCCCGCCTTCCTCATCCCGGTCGGCACCGACGACATCCCGAAGACCGAGATCGGCAAGATCCAGCGGACCAAGCTGCGCAAGAGCTTCGAGGCGGGCGACTTCGACGACGCCGTCCGCGAGGCCCAGCTGCTCCTGGGCACCGCCGCGACCCTGCCCGACTGGTTCCTGCGGCCCGTGTGGCAGCGGGCCGAGCGGCACCGGCCGCGGGGGGGGGGGGGGGGGGGGGGGGGGAGGGGGCGGGGGGGGGGGGGGGGGGGGGGGAGGATGTGGGTGGCGGGGGCCTCGTTG